>PUPA01000250.1 GCA_003552885.1 Natrialbaceae archaeon | reverse complement strand
TGGCCGGGCATCATGTGGAAGCCGACTTTGAACCCCGCATCGCGCAGACGGCGGTTCGCGTCGATCGAGTCGGCCGTGCCGTGTCCGCGGTGCATCTCCCGGTTGATCCGCTCGTAGGTGGTCTGGACGCCCACCTCGACTTTCGTCCCGCCGAGTCTGAGCATCCGGTCGATCTGTTCGGGGTCACACCAGTCGGGTTTCGTCTCGAAGGTGGTCGCCACGTTTCGCACGTCGCCGGTCTCGTTTTCGGCGATCACGTCCTCGAGGTAGCTGAACTCGTACTCCTCCGGGTCCTGGGCGAAACTCCGCTCCTGGGAGGGGGCGGGCTCTCTCCCCGGATCGAACTCGTTCATCGCCTCGAGTGCGCGTTTGACGAACCACTCCTGGTAGTCGTGGCTCCGGGCAGTCATCGTCCCGCCCATGAGGATCAACTCGGCTTTGTCGGTCGGATGGCCGATCTCCCGCAGCTGTTCGAGCCGCAGTCGAACCTGCCCGTACGGATCGTACTCGTTCTGTTTCCCGCGTGCGGCCGCGGGCTCGTGGCCCGTGTAGCTCTGGGCGCTCGAGAACTCCGAGTCCGGCCCGCCGGGACAGTACAGACACTTCCCGTGGGGACACCGCTCGGGGGAGGTCATGATCGCCACCGGCGACACCCCGGAGGCGGTGCGGACGGGCTTTCGCCGGAGCACCGGCTCGAGCTCCTCGCGGCGTCCGTCGGGGGCGTGATCGAGGATCTCGGAGTTTTTCGGCACCTTCGGGGCGGAGAACGCAGCACAGGCCTCGAGCTTGGCGCTCTCGACGTCCTCGCGGCCGATCTCGCCGGCGAGGATCCGCTCGGCGAGGTGCTCACAGACCCGCATCACCCCCTCGGAGTCGCTCATCTCCCGTCGTACTCTCCGGGCGTGTACGTCGACAGCTCGAGGGCGTGGATGTCGGTCGTCATGTGCTCGCCCAGCGCGTCGTACACGAGCTGGTGTTGGTCGACCAGCGAGAGCCCCTCGAACGCCGGGGAGACGACCGTCGCCGTCAGGTGGTCGTCGTCGTGGGGGTCCCTGGCGTGGCCGACTGTCGCGTCGGCGTCCTCGAGTTCGGCCTCGATCAGGCGCTCGACGTCTTCCGGAGTCATACCCGGTTCGAGGGGCGCTCACCTCAAAAACGCCGCGGTCCGGCCGTCGCCTTTTTGGTCCCTGATCGCCCGGTGTCGGACATGTCACTCGCCGCCGAAACCCGCCGGGCCGTCCGCGACAGACCGTTTCTCCTCTACGGGCTCCGGGCGGGCGTGGTGAACTTCACCGCCGCCGCCCGCGTCCTCGACGTCGAGGGCGACGTCGACGCCGTCGCCACCGCGTTGAGCCGGTACGCCGACGAGCTCCCCGACTACGGGACGGCCCCCGTCGAGAGCCGCGTGCGGATGGAATCCCGGATCGGCCCGGTCGAGGAGCCGGCCGACGCCGTCCTCGCCGTCGGCGGGGTGGCTCTGGGCCCCGGCAACGGAACGCGGACGGCGGTTCTCGCGACGGGGGACGTCGGCGCACGCGCCCTCGAAGCGGCGCTGGCCAGGCTCTCGGTGGCCGACGTCCCGGTCGTCGCCGCCGGCGTCGGCGGCGGCACGATGGCGATCGTCGTCGAACGGCTCGACGGCGCCGACGCGCTCCGGGCGGTCGAGCGTGCGCTCGAGGCCGTGCCGACCGGCGGGTGAGACACCGCCGGCGTCGACCGACCCGGGCGCCGCCGTCATCAAACGCTTTAATGCTCGCCCGCGGGTAGTGGCCGCCGATGACCCTGCACGTGAAGAACACGTTGACGGGCGAGACGGAGCCGTTCGAGCCACGGGACCCCGACGACGTTCTCCTCTACTACTGTGGCCTGACGGTCTCGGATCCGCCACACCTCGGTCACGCCCGCTCGTGGGTGCACGTCGACGTGATCCACCGGTGGCTCGAACACCTCGGTTACTCGGTTCGACACGTGGAGAACTTCACCGACGTCAACGAGAAGATCGTCGCCCGGGTCGGCGAGGACGGCGCCGACGAGGCGGCGGTCGCCGAGCGGTACATCGCCGAGACGCTCGAGGCCATGCGTTCGCTGAACCTGCTGCGTGCGGAGGTGTACCCGCGGGTCTCAGAGCACGTCCCGGAGATCGTCGACCTCGTGGAGACGCTCGTCGACGCCGGCTACGCCTACGAGTCGGCGGGATCGGTCTACTTCGACGTGACGGCCTTCGAGGAGTACGGCAAGCTCTCGAACCAGGAGCTCGGGGAGATCGAGTCCCAGGGAGACCCCGACGAGCGCGCCGAAAAGCGCAATCCGGCGGACTTCGCCCTCTGGAAGGCCGGCGGCGTCGACCCCGACGCCGTCCGGGAGCACGCGAAAGGGGCGAGCTGGGAGCGACCGCCCGAGGGCCAGCTCTGGGACTCCCCGTGGGGGCCGGGCCGGCCGGGCTGGCACGTCGAGTGCTCGGCGATGAGCATGGCCCATCTCGGGGAGAGCCTCGATATCCACGTCGGCGGCCGGGACCTCGTCTTTCCCCACCACGAAAACGAGATCGCCCAGAGCGAGGCCGCGACCGGGAAACCCTTCGCCCGCTACTGGCTCCACTGTGAGCTGTTGCGGACCGACGAGGAGAAGATGTCCTCGAGTCTGGGGAACTTCGTCACCGTCGGGGAGGCGGTCGACCGGTGGGGGACGAACGTCCTGCGGACTTTCTTCACCGCGGCCTCGTACAACAGCGAGCAACTCTACAGCGACGGGACGATCGCTGAGGCCAAAGAGCGCTGGGAGCGTCTCGAACGCGCCCGCGAGCGGGCGGTTGCGGCGCTCGACTCGCCGGCCGCCCGGACGAAGGTCGAAGACGAACGGCTCCGGGTGGCCGTCGAGGAGTGTCGGGAGTCGTTCGCCACGGCGATGAACGACGACTTCAACACCCGCGGCGCCCAGTCGGCGCTGCTCGGGCTCGCCGGCGCGACGAACCGTCACGTCGACCGCGAGGAGTACGACTACCGGGGACTCCACCGGGCCGTGGAGTGTCTGGCGGAGCTCGCCGGCGTGCTCGGGCTCTCGTTCGACGACGCGTCGACCGGCGAGGCCGCCCTCGCCGACGAGGCCGTCGAGCTCGTCCTCGCCGTCCGCGAGCGAGAGCGCGCCGCCGGCAACTACGACCGGGCGGACGAGCTCCGCGCGGAGATCGAGTCCCTCGGCGTCGAGGTCCAGGACACCGACGACGGGCCGAGCTACCGGCTGCCATAGCGTCCGTGGCCACGACGGTTGAGTGATCGACGGCCGGGGGGCTCGACCACAGTCGAAGTCCGCTGCGGACGGCTCATACTGTTGGCTGTAACTGTACCAAGATTCTCGCCATCCCGATGCGGCGAGAATCTTGAAAGACTTACAGCCGGGAGTGTCAGCGTCGGCCCAGATCGGCGACCTTCTCGATCTCGCTTCGCAGCTGAGTCGTGTCGAACTCGTGGTCGGGGCGAAACCGGACGAAATCGAGGAACTCCCGGGCCGCGAGCAGCTCGTCGGGTCCGTAGGCGGTCTCGGCCGCACGGACGGTCTCGCGGGCGCCGATCCGGGGTTCGAGCACCGCCATCGCCGAGGCGAGGTCGTACGCGGAAGTCTCGGCGATGCGGTCCTCACGGACCAGCGTGGCGTCGATGAAGTAGAGCTCCCCGTCACACCGGAGGACGTTCTCCGCCCGGACGTCGCCGTGGGCCAGCCCGTGGTCGTGGAGCGTCGCGAGCATCCCGAACAGCTCCGGGGCGAGCGTCCGGAGACACTCGTCGTCGAGCTCCTCTACGGTCTCGAAGTTCGGGAGGTACTCGAGGACGAGCACCCCGAGGCCGTTGGCCTCGAACGCCTCGATCGGGCGTGGGGCGTTGAGGCCGATCTCGCGCATCCGCCTGGTCGACTCGTACTCGTGTTCGACCATCCCGAGCGGGGTGTCGTACCGGTCGAACAACCCCTCGGTGCCCGAGGAGAACGCCCCGACGTTCCGGCCCGTCGTGAGCACCGCGTGGACCACCGAGTTCTGCCTGGAGACGATCTTCACGAAGAACTCCTCGTCTATGACACACGGCGTCGACAGCCAGTTGTCGGCCTCGAGAAACTCCACGCGGACGGTCTCACGGTCGTACCGATCCGCCAGGATCCGGGCGACACGTTCGAGTCGGTCCCACTCGACCCGACCCCGTGCCAGCTGGCGGATGTCCATACCGGGCCAACGAAAGCGTCGAATAAATGCGTCCCGGTCGTCGACTCCGGAGACGCCACTCGTCGGTGGAGGTGACGCCGGGAACATCAGCTCTCCATCAGTAGCTCTTTACTTCGGGCCGGCCAACGCTTGCGGTACGAATGTACGCCGTCGACGACCTGAGCGATGCGATAGACGTGACACGGCGGTTTCTGACGCCGATCGCGGCGGCGACGTGGCTCAAGCTCGTCGTCGTGCTCTTTTTCGTCAGCGGGCCCGGTTTCGGCGGACCGACGGTGCCGACCGGCGATTTCACCCTGCTGGCAGAGGAGCCCACACCGACCGAGGAGCTGTTCGTGGAGCTACCCGAGGGGGTCACGGAGGCGGACCTCCTCGTGGTCGCGGCGGTCGTCCTGGCCGTCGTGTTCGCCATCTGGCTCGTCTTCGCCGTCGTCGGGGCGATCATGGAGTTCGTTCTGATCGAATCGCTACGCTCGGAGACGGTCCGGATCCGGCGGTACGCCCGACGGAACCTCCGGCGGGCGCTCCGGCTGTTCGCCTTCCGGGCGATCCTCGGGCTGGCCGTTCTTCTGATCTTCGCCGTGCCGGCGGCGTTCGTCGTTCTCACCGCCGGGGAACCGACGGCGATCACCGCCGGGAGTCTGGTGACGCTCGGACTGGTCGCCGTCCCGCTGTCGCTCGGCTACGCGATCGTGATGCGGTTTACGACCGTCTTCGTCGCGCCGGTGATGGTGCTCGAAGAGCGCGGCGTCGTGAGCGCCTGGCGGCGGTTCTGGCCCACGTTCGCCGGCAGCTGGACGGAGTACGTCGTCTACCTCGTGCTCGTCTGGATCGTCCGGGTCGTCGTCGGCATCGCGGTGGCCTTCCTCGCCGTGATCGCCCTGCTCGTGATCGGCATCCCCTTCGGGATCCTCGCGTTCGTGTTGCTCGCGCTCGGCCCCGCCGGCGCCGCCCTCGCCGTCGGCGTCGTCCTGCTCGCGTTCGTGCTGTTTTTGCTTTTCGTCGCCCTGATCGAGGTTCCGGTGGTCTCGTACCTGCGGTACTACGCGTTGCTCCTGTTGGGCGACACCGAGTCCGAGCTCGATCTGATCCCCGACCAGCGGGCTGCGGTCCGGGCTGATGGGGGCGACCGTGGCAGCTGGAACGACGAAGACGACCGTGACGGCTGGAACGACGAAGACGACCGTGACGGCTGGAACGACGAAGACGACCGTGACGGCTGGAACGACGAAGACGACCGTGGCGGCTGGGACGGCGAAGACGACCGTGACGGCCGGGAGAACGACCGTGGCGGCTGGGACGACCGTGACGGTTGGGACGACGAAGACGACAGCGACGACGAGGACTGGCGGTGGTGACCGTCCGGAACGGCCGGTGAGTGCGATGACCGGCGGTCAACGACGCCGGGAGACCGTGATCTCCCCGTCGGCGTCGACCGTGATCCGACAGCCCGCATACTCGAACGTCACCGATCCGTGGGCTCGTACCCCCTCGGCTGATGGCTCGAACAGCCGTCCCAGCGCGTCGGTGTCGACGGCGTGGTACAACGGGTCGAGCTCGGTCATCGGCGTGTCCGTGGCCGCCGCCACCGCCCGGACGACGGCGATCGTCAGCGGCTCGTCGTTCCGGGGATCGTACCGTACCGTCCCCGACGGCGTCGGTCGTGAGTGCTCGGACATGGATCGGTTGATCCTCGTACGCCGAGCCCGGCCAAGAGCGTGATCCTTAACTGATTAACCCCGAGATCGTCGGCGGTTATCCCGTTAATGCTCGCCGTCGAACAGCAGCCCGAACAGCTTCCGTTCGGCGGCCCGGACGTGGTTGTGGAAGGCGGGCGGGGAGATCCCCAGGGAGTCTGCGAGCTCCTCGCCGGTGTTCGTCCGGGGCCACTCGAAGAAGCCACCGCGGTGGGCCACCTCGAGGACCTCCCGCTGACGGTCGGTCAGCGCCTCGAAGAACCGGCCGCGTCGGTCGCGGACGAGCGAGCGTCCGCCGGAGCCCTCCCGGCGGGCGACCAGCGAGACGGCCGGTCCCCGGCGACTGACCTCCGCGACCACCCCACGGACGTCGGCCCCGGCCGGGACGACGGCCCGGACGCGGACCGTCCCGTCCTCGGCCGAGAGCCCCCGGAGCTCACAGCCGGCGTCCCGGACGGCGTGGCCGACGAACGGGCCGAGTAGCCGGACACGCAACAGCGACTCGTCGGCCTCGCGGTGGACCGTCGTCGTCACCTCGAGGCCGTCTACGACGGCCGGCGGCGGCTCGACCGACCGACCGACGGAGAGAAACAGGACCGTGGCGTCGTCGTCCGCGGGAACCACCCCCTCGAGGCGTACCGGCGCGTCGAGACGGTCGGCGAACGTCCCGAGCGGCGAGGGCTCTTCGAGTTCGAACTCGAGTTCGGTGAGCGGCGACTCCGTGGAGCCGTTCTCCCGACCGATCGCGTCGAGGGCGTACGCGATGGGTTCGGCGAGCCCCTCGATCGTCGAGGCGACGACCTCCCCGAACCCGCCGGGCTCTCCGGCGTACGCCGAGAGAACCCCGTGGAGGTGGCCGTCGTGGATCAGCGGCACCGAGAGGACCGCGTGGAATCCACGGGAGAGCGCCGCCGTCCGCCAGGCGCGCTCGCGGACCGCGTCGCCGACGGTGTCGATCCGGACGGGGGCTCTGAGCCGTGCCGCCCGCCCCGTCGGCTCGGCCGTCCCGTCGGCGGCAAGTGACACCGCCTCGAGATAACCGTGGTCGTCGCCCGCGCTCGCGCGAGGTCTCGTCCGGCCCCCGCCGGGGCCGAGCTCGCCGATCCAGACGAACGCACAGTCGTCGATCGCCTCGATCCGCTCACAGAGACGGCACTCGAGGACCTGCCGGCTATCCGCCCGCAGGAGAATCCGAACGACATCCTCTCTCAGCGAGGCGGCCCTGTTGAGCCGCTCGAGGCGGGCGTTCTGGCGCTGTAGCTCCCGCTCGCGCGACCGGAGCGTCCTGGTCCGTCCGATCCGGTCGAGAGCCGCCTCGGCCGTCCACGAGAGCAGCCGACACAGATCCAGCCGTCTCCCGTCGAACGTCCCGGGATCCCCAGAGAGCGCGAGAAACACCCCGTGGTCCCCGAAGGGCGCGACGAGGGCGTCGGCCGCGGCGCCGATCGACGGCACCCGGTCGCCGGAGAGACGCCGCGGGGTGCCGTCGACGAACGCCTCCCAGACGGCCGACTCCCCGGGATCGAGCCGCGGTGGCCCCCCGAACCATCGCTCGACGGCCGACGAGGCCGCCGCCGGAGTGAGCCTTCCCGTCCGCTCGTCGAACCGGTAGACGACCGTCGCCTCCAGGTCGAGGGCGTCGACGGCGACGTCGCGGACGTGCTCGTAGACGCCCTCCTCGGCCTCGATCGAGAGGAGACGGCCGGTGGCCTCCCCGAGGGCGCCGAGCGCTCGCTCGTACCGGACGCGCTCGGTGACGTCGGCGCCGACGCCGATGACCCGTCCGAGCTCGCCGTCGGTGACGATCGGTCGGTACCAGGTCTCGAACACCCGGCCGCCGACCGTCCGGTGGCTGTGGACCGCCTCGCCGTCGAGCGCCCGCCGGGCGTCGGCACGCACCTCCGGTTGGTCGTCGTAGACCTCGAACAGCGACTCGCCGACGATCTCGCCCGGCTCGAGATCGATGCGCTCGAGCCCCCGGCCCTCGGAGACGGTAAACCGGCCGTCGGGGTCGAGCGCGAACAGGATCACGGGGACGTTCTCGACGAGCGTCTCGAGTCGCTCGGCGCGATCGATCGCCATCCGGCCGCGCTCGACGCGTTCTGTGACGTCCCGAAGGGAGAGCTCGAGCCCGGCTCCCGACGGGCGAACGCGGACGTCGAGCCACCGGTCGGCGGGACCGACGCGGACCTCGACGCGCCTGCCGGTCCCCGTCGCGACGGCGGCGGCCGCCTCGGCCACGGCCGGCTCCGGAAGCGCCCGGGAGAGGGCCACACCGCGGGCCGCCGCCGGCTCGACGCCCAGAAGAGACGACGCCCGGCGATCGATCGTGCGAATCCGGCCGTCCGGATCGACCCCGAGGCGACCGCTCCGTTCGGACGGGGTCGACGGCGCGCGCCAGACCCGGCGGCGGTCGGTGAGGTCGCGGATCGAGGCGACGACCCCGCCGATCGCGGGCTCCTCCAGACGGTTCGTGAACGTCGTCTCGTGGAACCGTCCGTCCCCATCGACGTTCCTGAACCGGTACTCACAGCGGCCGGTCGATCCGGGAGGGCCGTCGCGGACCGCCCGGAAGGTCTCGAACACCGCGGGGCGGTCGGCCGGGTGGATCGCCTCCTCGTGGACGCGACGCCGGATCGCGTCGGCGTCGTAGCCGGTGGCGCGTTCGACCGCCGGGCTCACGTACGTCGGCCGTCCCGTCGGATCGACGACGGCGACCGGCACCCCCGCGTCCGCGAGCAGCGTCCGGCCCCCCCAGTGACACCGAAGCGCCCGTCTGAGCCGGTCTGCCAGCAGCCGGCCGTCGTCGGCCATCGCCGTCGGACACACCTCGTCGGCGCCCGCCTCGAGGCCGGCCGCGACGTCGTCCGCGAGGAGGACGACCGGACGGTCGGGCGCCACGGCGTCGACGTCGTCGACCAGCAGGCAGTCCGTGGATTCCTCGGGGGGTTCGACCGCGCCGCACGGACCGTCGACGCACACCCCCGCCCGCTCCAAGCTCGCCGCCGCGGTCGCCAGCGTCGCCGACTCGCCGACTGCGAGCGCCCGAACGGTCTCCGATCCGCCGTGCATACCCCGGCTGGGACGGCGAGGGGTAAAAGCGACCCGGCGGGCTGCGACCGTGTCGACCACCCCCGGCCGTTCCCGAAATCGTTTTCAATCGGTCCCGCTCACAGACAGTATGCCGACGGACTCCGAAACTCAATACGACCCCTCGCTGGGGAGGAAGTTCATTTTCGTCACCGGCGGCGTCATGTCGGGGCTGGGCAAGGGAATCACGGCCGCGAGCGTCGGCCGGCTCCTGAAAAACGCCGGCTTCGACGTGACCGCGGTGAAGATCGATCCCTACCTCAACGTCGACGCGGGAACGATGAACCCCTTCCAACACGGAGAGGTGTACGTGCTCGCCGACGGCGGGGAGGTTGACCTCGATCTCGGCAACTACGAGCGGTTTCTCGGGATCGAGATGAGCTCCGATCACAACATCACGACGGGCAAGACCTACCAACACGTCATCGAGCGCGAGCGCGCCGGCGACTACCTCGGGAAGACCGTCCAGATCATCCCACACGTCACGGACGACATCAAACGGCGGGTCCGGGAGGTCGCCGAGGGGACCGACGTCTGTATCGTCGAGGTCGGCGGCACGGTCGGGGACATCGAGGGGATGCCCTACTTAGAGGCGCTCCGACAGTTCGCCCACGAGGAGGACGGAGAGGACATCCTCTTCGCTCACGTCACGCTCGTCCCGTACTCGAAAAACGGCGAGCAAAAGACCAAGCCGACCCAACACAGCGTCAAGGAGGTCCGCTCGATCGGCCTCCAGCCCGACGTCATCGTCGGCCGGTGTGA
>PUPA01000201.1 GCA_003552885.1 Natrialbaceae archaeon | reverse complement strand
TCGACGATCGACGAACCCAGTCGGACGAACGGCCGCCGTGGGGCGGAGGAACGTTTATCGGTATCAGCGACGTGGCTCCGGACGAGTATGGTCGATCCGAACGGGAGCGGCCGGCGGACGCCGTCTGCCGATCGCTCCCGGCGTCCGCCATCGTCGTTCGTCGAAGACGCGAACGTGAACGATCCGGGCATCCACGAGGTGTTCGAGGCGGAGTGGCCGGCGTGCTGGGAACGGGCCGCCGACTTCCTCGAGTGGGACGAGCCCTACGAGGCCGTCCTCGAGGACGAGGAGGCTCCGTTCTACCGGTGGTTCCCCGGGGGTCGGCTGAACGCCTCGTACAACTGCGTGGACCGTCACGTCGACGGCGGCGCGAAAAACCACGCCGCGATCCGGTGGGAGGGCAAACGCGGCGAGTCACGGACCTACACCTACCGGGAGCTTTACACCGCGGTGAACGCCTTCGCGGCCGCCCTCCGCGGGCTGGGCGTCGGCGAGGACGACGTCGTGACGATCTACCTCCCGACGATCCCCGAACTGGCCATCGCGATGCTCGCGTGTGCCCGCATCGGCGCGCCCCACTCGGTGGTGTACGCCGGCCTCTCGGCGGATCGGCTGGCGACACGCCTGGAGGCCGCCGACAGCGACCACCTGGTCACCTGTGACGGCTACTACCGTCGGGGGGACGCGTTCAACCAGAAGCGCAAGGTGGACAACGCCGTCCTCTCGCTGTCCCGGCCGATCGAGACCGTCGTCGTCGACCGACTCGGCGGAGCGTTCGAACACGACCTCGCCGACGGCCAGTACGACTACGACGCGCTCGTAGCCGCCCACGCGGGCGAGCGCGTCGACCCCGTCTCCCGGGGCGCCGATGAGATGCTCTTTCTGATGTACACCTCGGGGACGACCGGCGAGCCAAAAGGCGTCGTCCACACGACCGGCGGCTATCTCGCCTACGCCGCCTGGACCGCCCACGCCGTCCTCGACCTCAAGCCCGAGGACACCCACTGGTGTACGGCCGACATCGGCTGGATCACCGGCCACTCCTACGTCGTCTACGGCCCGCTCGCGCTCGGGACGACCACCCTGATGTTCGAGGGGTCGCCGGATTACCCCGACCGGGATCGTCTCTGGGAGATCGTCGACCGCAACGCCGTCGACGTCTTCTACACCGCGCCGACGGTGATCCAGGCGGCTATGAAGTGGGGTCCGGAGTTCCCCGGGCGTCACGACCTCTCCTCGCTGCGTCTGCTCGGCACCGTCGGCGAGCCGATCAGCCCCCGCCCCTGGGAGTGGTACCGCGAACACGTCGGCGACGGGGAGTGTCCGATCGTCGACACCTGGTGGCAGACCGAGACCGGCGGCCACGTCGTCACGACGCTGCCGGCGGTCGACGGCATGAAACCCGGCTCGGCCGGCCCGGGGCTGCCCGGCCACGACGTCCTGATTCTCGACGACGACGGCGAGGAGGTCGAGCCGGGCGAGGCGGGGTATCTCACCCTCGGGCGGCCGTGGCCGGGGATGGCCCGCACGCTGTATCGCAACGACGAGCGGTTTCTCGATGAGTACTGGCGGGAGTTCTCCGATCCGGCGGCCGACCGGTGGATCTACTTCGGCGGCGACGCGGCGGTGGTCGACGGAGACGGCTACGTCACCGTGCTGGGACGGGTCGACGACGTCATCTCTGTCGGCGGCCACCGGCTGTCGACGATGGAACTGGAGTCGACGATCCTCGAGGTGTCCGGGGTCGCGGAGGCCGCCGTCGTCGGCGCGGAGGCCGCGGGCGTCTACGCCTACGTCAGCGTCGAGCGCGATCACGACGACGAGTCGGCCATCGAGTCGGCGATCGTCGACCGGATCGAGACCTCGATCGGGCCGGTCGCCCGCCCCGAGGAGGTGATCTTCGCGACCGACCTCCCGAAGACTCGCTCCGGTAAGATCATGCGTCGGCTGCTCGAGGACGTGGCGAGCGGCGAGGAGCTCGGGGACACCTCCGCGCTGCGCAACCCCGAGGTCGTCGGCGAGATCCAGTCGTCGGTCCGGAACCGCTAGCCTTTCGCGTCTCTTGGATTCCCGAAATCCCTGTCGGCGTCGGAACGGCTATCAGCCCTCAGCCCGTCTATCACGAGCGTATGGGCGCCGAAAAGCGTCGTCCCGAACGGCTCCGTGAGGGGTACGACGCCGTCCTCGACGCCGCCGACACCTACCGGGAGGCGCTCGTGATCCGGCTGGCCGGCGAGGTGGGCTTGCGTCCGGCCGAGATGGCACGACTCCGTCCGACGGACGTCCGCCGGGTGACCGTCGACCCCCCGCGATATCTCCTCTCCGTCCCCGAAGAGGACGGGCGCAGGGACGCGTACCTGCCGACCGCAGTCGAGCGCGAGCTGCGTCGGTACGTCCACAGCAACGGCGTCGGCGACGACGAGCGGATCTTCCCGATCACCCCGCGTCGGATCCAGATGCTCGTCTCGGAGGTCGCCGAGGCGGCCGCCGAGCTCCGGGAACGTCCCGGCCTCGCGGCGCTCTCGACCAGGGAGCTGCGCCGTCGGTTCGCCCACGCGGCGCTCGTCGACTACGGGGTCAACCCGCGGGCGGTGAAGGCCGCCGGCGGCTGGCACAGCTTCGAGGCGCTCGAACCCTACCTGCCGGCACCGACCGACACGGAGCTCGTCGAGGCGTTCGCGGTCCTCGAAGACGAGCCGTCGCCGGCCGGGGACGACCCCGTCGACGACGGCACCGCCTTCCGGTCGCTGCTCGCGGCGACCGGCCGGTGTGCGATGATCCGGCTGGACGGGGAGGGGTACGTCGACCGCTGGAACCGCGGCGCCGCCAGCACGTTCGGCTACCGCGCCGGCGAGATTCTCGGCACGCACGTCTCGACGTTTTATACCGACGAGGACGTCGAGCGGGGAGCCCCCGAACGGACGCTGTCGGCGGCCGCCGACGGCGGCGTCGAGGCCGACGGCCGTCGGCTCCGAAAGGACGGCTCGGCCTTCCTCGCGTGGGAGGTCGTCGCCCCGATCCGGGACGACGGCGGCCAGCGGCGTGGGTTCGTACTCTTGATCGTCGACGTCTCCGAACTCGGCGACCGCCTCGACCCGGGCGGCGACCGCGGGCTGACGGCGACGATCGCGTCCGTCGGCCCCACACTCGCCGACGCGATCCTCGAAGCGACGAGCCACGCGGAGATCGAGGCCGGCGCCTGTGAGACGGTGGCCGACTCGTCGCGATACGCCTTCGCCTGGATCGACCGCCGGACCGTCTCGGGGGAACGCCCGGAGCGACGGGCGGCCCGCGGCGTCGATCCGTCGGCCGTCGAGGGCTACTCCACGGCGTCCGACGCCGACGCGGTGACCCTCTCGGTCGAACACGACGTCTCGCTCGAACTGCCCGACGGCGACCGGTTTTCGGGGGCGGTCGCCGCCGTCCCGCTCGTCCGCGGGGGGACCGTCTACGGCCACCTGCGGGTCGGGAGTGACCGTCCGGAGCCGTTCGACGCCGACGAGCGCGCGTGGCTCGAGACCGTCGGCCGGCAGGTCGGTGCGGCAATCGCCGCCGTCCGCCGGCGGAACCTGTTGCTCTCGGATCGCCTGCTCGAACTCGAGTTCGTCTGCCGTGACGGTGCCTTCCTCGCGGAGGCCACCGACCGGCTCGGCTGTCGGTTCGAACTCGACTCGCTGGTCGCCCTCTCGGAGTCGACACAGCTGCAGTATCTCCACCTGCTGGGGGCGAGCCCGGCGGCCGTGTTCGACCTCGTCGAGGACGCCGAGGGGGTCGCCGACTGTCGGCTGATCGAGGGCGGGGACGGCGACGCCCGGCTGGAGCTCGTCGTCGAGGGCGGCGCGCCGTCGCTGACGCTCACCGAGTACGGTGCGACGGTACTCGAGCTCGCGGCCGAGAACGGCGAACTCGTCGTCGTCGCCGAGTGTGCCGCCGACGCGGATCTCCGAACGATCGTCGACGGTCTCCGCTCGTGGTTTCCGGACACCGAGCTCCGTGGCAAACGGGAGGTCGAGCGGACCGCCGGCGCCGCCCGGGAGTTCCGGGAGGGCCTCGAGGACCGACTCACCGACCGCCAGGAGGCCGCCCTCCGGGCTGCGTACTTCGGGGGGTACTACGACTGGCCCAGAGAGAGCACCGCCGAGGAGCTCGCCGACGCGATGGGGATCTCCTCCCCGACGCTGCACAACCACCTCCGGAAGGCCCAACACGAGCTCATCCGGACGTTCTTCGACGCCGCGAGCGTCGACGGCGGGTCGCCCTGAGCCCCGACGGCGATCCGACCCGAATCCCGACGGCGCCTCTAGAGGCCTAGGTCGGCCCGTCTACGGAGCCGCCGACCGGCCCGCTGGACGCTCTCGGCGGTCTCGAGCGTCCGCGCCCGATCGCTCGCCCGGCATCTTCACGGGAAAAATCGCCGAAATTATCGGTTCGACGGGGATCGTACCCCCCTCGTTTTGTACAACTAGATGCAGTGTTTATGTCGTCGATTCTGGATTAGATGATAGACCATGTCAGAAGAGGACGGCCACACCGACGGTGGTATCGAGGCGCGACTGGACGAACAGGACGTATTCGAGCCGCCCGCCTCGTTCGTCGAGCAGGCGAACGTCACCGACGAGGGGATCTACGAGGAGTTCGAGGAGAACTGGCCGGACGCTTGGGAACGGGCGGCGGAGCTGATCGAGTGGGAAGAGCCCTGGGATCGAATACTGGACGACAGCAACGAGCCGTTCTACGAGTGGTTCGTGGACGGCAAACTGAACGCCTCGTACAACTGCGTGGACCGACACCTCGACGAGCGGGCCGAAGAGGTCGCGATCGAGTGGGTCGGCGAACCCGGGGAGAGCCGGACGTACACCTACGAGGAGCTCCACCGCGAGGTAACCGAGTTCGCCGCGGCGTTGTACGAGCTGGGCGTCGGCGAGGACGACGTCGTCGCGATGTACATGCCGATGATCCCCGAGTTGCCGATCGCGATGCTCGCGTGTGCCCGCATCGGCGCACCACACGCGGTCGTGTTCGCCGGCTTCTCGCCGGACGCGCTCGCCGACCGGATGAACGCCGGGGACTCCTCGTATCTCGTGACCTGTGACGGCTACTACCGACGCGGCGACCCGCTGAACCACATCGAGAAGGCCCGAAGCGGCGTCGAGAAGGTCGACCAGGACGTCACCTCGGTGGTCGTCGACCGGCTGGGCGACGAACGGGCGGTCGACCTCGGCCCCGACGAGCACGATTACGACACGCTGGTCCAAGAGCAAGCCGGCGCGACGGTCGAGCCCGTGACCCGCGACGCCGAGGACATGCTCTTTCTGATGTACACCTCGGGGACGACCGGCGAGCCGAAGGGGGTCAAACACACCACGGGCGGCTATCTGGCTTACGCGGCGTGGACGAGCCACGCCGTCCTCGACCTCAAACCCGAGGACACCTACTGGTGTTCGGCGGACATCGGCTGGATCACGGGCCACTCCTACATCGTCTACGGGCCGCTCGCGCTCGGCACGACGACGCTCATGTACGAGGGGACGCCGGATTACCCCGACAACGACCGGTTCTGGGAGATCTGTGATGAGTACGACGTCGACGTTTTCTACACCGCGCCGACGGCGATCCGGGCGTTCATGAAGTGGGGGCCGGAGTATCCGGCGGCTCACGACCTCTCCTCGTTGCGCCTGCTGGGGTCCGTCGGCGAGCCGATCAACCCACGGGCGTGGCTGTGGTACTACGAGCACATCGGGGGCGAGGAGTGTCCGATCGTCGACACCTGGTGGCAGACCGAGACCGGCGGCATGATGATCACGACGCTGCCGGGGATCAATGACATGAAACCCGGCTCGGCCGGACCGCCGCTGCCGGGGATCGGCGCCGACGTGGTCGACCCCAGCGGCGATCCCGTCGGGGCCGACCGCGCCGGCCACCTGGTCGTCAACCGGCCGTGGCCGGGGATGTTGCGGACGCTGTATCGCAACGACGAGCGCTTTCTCGAGGAGTACTGGCGGGAGTACTCCAAATCGGAGCGCGACCAGTGGGTGTACTTCCCCGAGGACGGGGCGAAGATCGACGCCGACGGCTACATCACGGTGCTGGGACGGGTCGACGACGTGATCAACGTCTCGGGCCACCGGCTGGGGACGATGGAGATCGAGTCGGCGATCGTCGGCGTCCCGGGGGTGGCGGAGGCCGCCGTCGTCGGCGGCGACCACGAGCTGAAAGGCGAGGCCGTCTACGTCTACCTCATCACCGAGGACGGACAGGAGGAGACCGACGCCTTCCGGGACGAGATCGTCGCCGCGGTCGACGAGGGGATCGGGCCGATCGCCCGCCCCGAGGAGGTGATCTTCACGCCGGAGCTGCCGAAGACGCGATCGGGCAAGATCATGCGTCGGCTGCTCGAGGACATCGCCTCCGGGAAGGAGCTCGGTGACACGTCGACGCTGCGCAACCCCGAGATCGTCGGGGAGATCGCCGAACAGATCGGGGGCGCGGACGAATGACCGCGAGCCGACCGACCGGCCGGGGTGACCGGTCGTGACCGACGACGAGACGACGGACGGGGAAGCGGCCGAGCCCGACGGCGGCACCGCGACGGTGGCCGCGGGCGAGGAGATCGACTACCTCGAGCGCGAGGTGAACCTGTTCAAGCCGGCGACGCCGTTCATGCGGGACAACCTGAAGATGATCTTCACCCTCTTTGGCATCTGGGTGCTCTTCGTCTTCGGCCCCGTCACCGCGAGCATGTTCGCCGAGGAGTTCATGACCGAGACGACGGTCCTCGGAGGGTTCCCGCTCAACTTCTTCCTGACGGCGATCGTGGCGCCGCTGGCGGCGCTGGTGCTGGCGGCGATCTACGCCTGGTACCGCGATCGCCTCGACCGAAAGTACGGGGTCACCCACGGGAGCGGCGAGGACGCCGGCGAGACGGGGGCCGAGGGGACCGCAGCCGACGGGGGTGAGCCGTCGTGATCGACCCGTCGGCCCCGGTGGCGGCAGTCGCCCCGGTCGGGTACACGAACGCCCTCGATCCCGGGTTCAAGCTGGTGCCGGCGCTGACGGTCGTCGCGATGCTGGCGCTGTTTCTCGGCGTCGGCTGGTTCTTCCGGGTCGCCGCGGTCGACGACCTCTGGGTCGCCGGCCGCTC
Source organism: Natrialbaceae archaeon (assembly GCA_003552885.1). GTDB lineage: Archaea > Halobacteriota > Halobacteria > Halobacteriales > Natrialbaceae > Tc-Br11-E2g8. Next base: position 2,638 of record PUPA01000201.1, on the reverse strand, counting down.
GATCGGCCCGATCGAGAACGGGATGGCCATCGGCGCCAACTGGATGAGCGCGGCGTCGTACCTCGGAGTCGCGGCGCTGGTGGCGACCCTCGGCTACTTCGGGCTGGCGTACGTCGTCGGCTGGACGACGGGTTACTTCATCCTGCTCATCTTCATGGCCGCCCAGTTCCGACGGTTCGGAAAGTACACCGCACCCGACTTCGTCGGCGACCGGTTTTACTCAGACACCGCCCGTGGGATCGCGGCGTTTACCACGCTCGCGATCGCGTTCGTCTACGCGATCGGGCAGGGCAGCGGGATGGGCCTGATGGCCGAGTACATCCTCGGCGTCTCCTTCGAGGTCGGCGTGATCGTCTTCATGAGCGTGACGATCGGCTACGTCGCCCTCTCGGGGATGCTGGGGGCGACGAAGAACATGGCGATCCAGTACACCATCCTCATCATCGCCTTCCTGCTCGGCATGTACGCCGTCGGCTGGAGCCAGGGCTGGTCGACGGTCATGCCCTACCTCGAGTTCGGGCCGGAGACGGCCCTGATCGTCGAGGAGCTCGACCGGCAGTTCATCGAGCCGTTCGCCAGTGGGAGCTACTACGCGTGGGTGGCTCTCGCCTTCAGCCTCATCTTCGGCACCTGCGGGCTCCCGCACGTGCTGGTGCGGTTTTACACGGTCGACAACGAGCGGACGGCCCGCTGGTCGACCGTCTGGGGGCTGTTTTTCATCTGCCTGCTCTACCTGGGGACGGCCACCTACGCCGTCTTCGGGTCGATCCTCTACGAAGAGCCCGTCCAGGACACCGAGACGGCGGTCACGGCTGGGGAGGCCACCTCCTTTATGGGGATGCCCGGCGCCGACGCCGACGCCCTGGTCGTGTTGACCGTCCAGCTCGCTGACCTGCCCGAGTGGCTCGTCGGCCTCGTCGCCGCCGGTGGAGTCGCGGCCGCGCTGGCGACGACCGCCGGACTCTTCATCTCGGCGTCGTCGGCGGCGGCCCACGACATCTACACCAACCTCTACAAGGAAGACGCCACCCAGCGCGAGCAGATCATCGTCGGTCGGGTCACGATCGTCGCGATCGGCCTGCTGGTGATGATCATCGCGATCGACCCGCCGGCGTTGATCGGCGAGTTGGTCGGGATGGCCTTCGCGATCGCTGCCTGCGTGTTCTTCCCGGTCTTCTTCCTCGGGCTGTGGTGGGAAAACGCCACCCAGGAGGGGGCGATCGCCGGAATGCTCACGGGGATCGTCATCTCCTTCGGGGCGATCCTCAACGCGACGATCCCGGGGTACACCGACGCGATCCCCGGCGACGCCATCTCGCCGACGGTCGCCACCGTCCTCCCACCGACGTCCTCGGCGCTGATCGGCGTTCCGCTGGCGTTCGTCGTGATCGTCGCCGTCTCGCTGGTGACGAGCGATCCACCGGAGGATATAAAACGGCTCGTGCGCCAGTGTCACAGTCCGGAACCGATGAAACGAAGCGAGTCCGCCGAAGACGTCGCCGCCGACGGCGGCACGCCGATAGGAGACTGATCATGTACGAACGAATACTCATCCCGACCGACGGAAGCGACGTCGCAGAGAACGCGGTCGAACACGGCATCGCCCTCGCCGAGAAGTACGGCGCGGAGGTACACGCGCTGTACGTCCTCGATCTCAACGCCATCGACGTCAGCCTCGGCACCGAGCAGGTCGACCGGATCAAATCCGGCAAGTTCGACGAGATGCCCGAACTCCAAGGGCGCGCCAAGCGGGCGACCGGCCACGTGGCCGACAGCTGTGAGGAGCGTGGACTCGCGGTCGTCGAGTCGGTCGTCGCCGGCCGTCCACACCTCGAGATCGACGGCTACGCCGAGAAACACGACGTCGATCTGATCGTGATGGGGTCGGCCGGCCGCGGCGGGGTCAAACGGATGCTGCTCGGCAGCGTCGCCGAACGGACGCTGCGAGAGACGACGACGCCCGTGCTCATCGTCTGCGGCCGCGAGGACTAGCCGCCCTCCGCCGTCGCGGCCTCGAGGCTCCAGAAGAACCCGAAGTAGGCGACGATCCCCGAGAGCATGAGCAGGTAGTACGCCCACCGGGGCCCATCGAGGAACCCGAACAGCAGCTCGACCGTCGTGACCCACGCGATGGCGAACACCAGGTCGGCGAGCAGCCCCCATCGCTCGGCACGGACGGCCGCGAGCCGCTCTAAGCTCCCGGTCATCGGTCCGACACCCGTGCCATGGCCACGGCTTCGACGCGGGCGGGCAAAACCGTGACGCCGTCGCCCGGGTGCCGTCCGCGTGGCCACGGGCGTCACCGCGGCGGACCGGGCGTCGACTCGCGTTCCCGCCGGTCCGGTCCGGGGGAGGTCCCCGTTGCCTCCCGCCAGTCGACGGGCGGGCGGCCGATTCGGTCGCCGAGTGCGGCCGGATCGAGGCCGTCCGGCGTGATCCCGTCGAGCTCCGTCAGGACGTCCTGGACGAACGGCCAGGGATCGTCCCGGCTGAGGACGTCGACGTTCGGCTGGCGGTAACAAGACGCCAGTATCTCGAGGAGGGTCCGGCCGATCGGTGGCCGGTCGACGAGCGGCGACTCCTCGCTGAAGAGACTCAGCACGTACGTCAGCTCGCCTTTCAGGTAGTGGCAGCCGAC
>PUPA01000256.1 GCA_003552885.1 Natrialbaceae archaeon | reverse complement strand
TCGGCGACGTGACCTCGAGCTCCTCGGCGATCTCGGAGGTGCGGATCCGTTCTTCGGAGTCACCCTGGAGCTGGTAGATGGCCTTGAGGTAGTCTTCCATCACGTCGCTCAGCATCATCGGATGGGTTTCGAGACGTCTAACCCTAAAGCTTGTGTCGGCGACCCGCGGGAGGGCCACCGCGGGAGTTATCCCCCGGGCTGTCGACGGGTCGACATGGACGTGACGGTTCGGATCATCGGCGCGCCGATGGACTACGGGGCGAACAGGCGCGGCGTCGACATGGGCCCCTCGGCGATCAGGTACGCGGGTCTGGCCGAGGAGCTCGCGGACGCGGGCGTCGAGCCCGTCGACGCCGGCGACCTCGCGATGCCGAGAGCCGAAGAGCGCGATCCGGACGTCGGCGCTCCGCCGACGGGGACGGCGAAGTTCTTCGGGGAGATCGAAGACGCCTGCACCCGGCTCGCCGACGAGGTGGCCGGATCGCTCGCAGACGGCGTGTTCCCGCTGGTCCTCGGGGGAGATCACTCCCTCTCGATCGGGACCGTCGGCGGCTCCGCACGGAACGCGGAGGTCGGGGTGCTCTGGTTCGACGCCCACGCCGACGTCAACACGCCGGAGACCACCCCTTCGGGGAACGTCCACGGGATGCCCCTGGCGGCGATCCTCGGCCACGGCGTCTTCGGCGAGTTGCCGTGGGCGAACGCCACGGGGGTCCGGAACGTCGCCTACGTCGGGTTGCGCCGGGTCGACGACCGCGAGCGGGAGCTCATCGCCGACAGCGAGATGACGGCGTTCACCATGGCCGACGTCGACGACCGCGGGATCACGGCCGTCGTCGAGGACGCCCTCGAGGTGGTGACGGCGGGGGTCGACGGCGTCCACCTCAGCCTCGACCTCGACTGGGTCGATCCGACCGACGCACCCGGGGTCGGCACGCCAGTCCGCGGCGGCGCCACCTACCGGGAGGCACACGCCGCCCTCGAGGCAGTCTCCGCCCGCGACGACCGTGAGGGGATCCTCCGATCGATGGACGTCGTCGAGGTGAACCCGATCCTCGACGAGGGCAACGAGACGGCGACTCTCGCGGCCGAACTCACCGCCAGCGCGTTCGGAAAGCGCATCCTCTAGCGACGCGGCTCGTCCCCGTGTCGTCGGCACCTCCTCACGTTCGACACCGTCGGTCCCTCGCCGGTGGGTCAGTGACCGACGCGTGTCACGCGACCGGAGGCGGCATCCAACAGCTTTGTATCGGACCCTTCCTGACTGTGGGGCATATGACCGAACACGTCGTCGTTCTCGGTGCCGGCTACGCGGGTGCTGGCACGGTGCGGCGCCTCCAGTCGGAGTTAGACGACACGGTGCGGCTCAGCTGGATCTCAGAACACGAGTACCACCTCGTTCTCCACGAGTCCCACCGCTGTATCCGCGATCCGGACGTCCGCTCGGACATCACGATCCCCGTCAGGGAGATCGCCGATCCGACGACTGAGTTTCGACAGGGACGGATCGTCGGCCTCGACACCGACGAGCGCGTCGTCGAACTCGAAGACGGCGAGGTGGAGTACGACTACGTGCTCGTCGCCCTCGGGAGCCAGACCGCGTACTACGGCATCCCCGGGCTCGAAGAACAGGCCCTGACGCTCAAAGGCCTCGACGACGCCCTCTCGATACACGAGGCCGTCGAGGAGGCGAGCCGGGAGGCGAGTCAGGCCGACCCCGCACGGGTCGTCGTCGGCGGCGCCGGCCTCTCGGGGATCCAGACCGCCGGCGAGGTCGCCGAGTTCCGCGACGACAACCGGGCCCCGATCGACGTCCACCTGGTCGAAGCCTTAGACGAGATCTTCCCGGGAAACGAGCCCTCCGTCCAGCGGGCGCTCAGGGGGCTCCTCGAGGACGCCGGGGTCACCATCCACACCGACGACCCGATCACCGAGGCCGCCGCCGACCGCATCCACTTCGACGAGGGCGACCCCCTGGAGTACGACGTGCTCGTCTGGACCGGCGGGATCACGGGCCAGGAGGCGCTGAACGGCGCCGAGTTAGAGAACCAGCACAACCGCGTCCTCGCCGGGGAGACGTTCCAGACCAGCGACGAGCGCGTGTTCGCGATCGGGGACTCGGCGATCGTCGACCAGGAGGGCGGCCCCGCGCCGCCGACGGCCCAGGCCGCCTGGCAGGCCGCCGAGGTCGCCGGCGAGAACCTCGCACGGGCGGTCGAGGGCCGACCGCTCAAAGAGTGGACGTTCGACGACAAGGGCACCGTCGTCTCCGTCGGCGAGGAGGCCGTCGCCCACGACGTCAAGGGGATCCCGATCGACACCTTCGGCGGCTTTCCGGCACGAAATCTGAAGAAGTTCATCGCCGCCCGCTGGATCGCCGGCCTCACCTCCTGGGGCCGAGCGCGGGAGGCCTGGCCGTCGCTGTGACGCCCCCCGGCGACCGGTCGTCGCCGTGACGACGGCTCGCCCGGTGGTCGATCGACGGGAACCTATTTGCCCCTCTCGGCCCGACCGCCACCATGGTTTCGGAGACCTTCGATCCCGACCGCTGGGAGCCGATCGACGGCTTCGAGTTCGTGGACATCACCTACCACCGCGCGGGCGACACCGGTGCCGTCCGGATCGCGTTCGACCGACCCGAGGTACGCAACGCCTTCCGGCCCCGGACGGTCGACGAGCTGGCCGACGCCCTAGAGGACGCCAAACGACGGACAGACGTCGGCTGTGTGCTCCTGACGGGCAACGGGCCGTCGCCGAAAGACGGCGGCTGGGCGTTCTGTTCGGGCGGGGACCAGACGATCCGCGGGGAGGCGGGCTACGAGTACGACGAGGGAGGTGAGCAGACGTCGGCGGGTCCACAGGCCAGGGCGGCCGAGGGCGGTCGGCTGCACGTCCTCGAGGTCCAGCGGCGGATCCGCCACCTCCCGAAGGTCGTCGTCTGTGTCGTCCCGGGCTGGGCCGTCGGCGGTGGCCACTCGCTACACGTCGTCTGTGATCTCACGATCGCGAGCGCCGAACACGGCAAGTTCCTCCAGACCGACCCCGACGTCGCCAGCTACGACGCCGGCTTCGGCTCGGCGTACCTGGCCCGCCAGATCGGCCAGAAACGAGCCCGCGAGGTCTTCTTCCTCGGGAAGACCTACTCCGCCGAGGAGGCCGCCGAGATGGGGATGGTAAACGAGGTCGTCCCCCACGACGAGCTGGAAGGGCGGGCACTCGAGTGGGCCGGAGAGATAACCGCCAAGAGCCCGACGGCGATGCGGATGCTCAAGTACGGGTTCAACATGGCCGACGACGGCTTCGTCGGCCAACAGGTGTTCGCGGGCGAGGCCACCCGGCTCGGCTACATGACCGACGAGGCCGAGGAGGGCCGCGACGCGTTCGTCGAGGGACGGGAGCCCGACTTCTCTGAGTTCCCCTGGCACTACTGACGGGCTCCAGCCGTCGTCACCGGGCTCCGGCCATCGTCACCGGACGCTAGTCGTCGCTCGCGGGCTCCGCTCGCTCCTCGAGTGACCGCGGCTCCGGGGCGTGGCCCCCGTGGCTCACGGCCGTCTCGAGTAACCCCCCGGAGATCGCGGGCACCTCGTCGGTCCCGACCGGCCCCTCGCGGTCGAGTTCCGCGGGCGACCGGGGGAACGTCCGCAGCTCCCTCTGGATCGCGATGCCGGCTTTCGCCCCCTCGCCCATGGCGATCGGGATCTGGTTGTTTCCGGGGGTGAGGTCGCCGACGGCGTAGACGCCGTCGACGGAGGTTCGGCCGTCCTCGTCGACCGCCACGGTGCCGTCTTCGGTGCGTGCGACGCCGAGGGAGTCGGCGAGCTCGGCGTGGTAGTTCGAGCCGTACATCGGGAACCCTCCGCGGTACTCCCGGACCGTCCCGTCCTCGAACTCGAAGGCTTCGAGCCAGCCGTCCTCGCGCTTTCTCATCCCCGCGATCTCCGCGGTGACGACGTCGACGGGGTGGCCCTCTAGCTGTTCGGCGGTCTCCTCGCCCCAGGCGGGCTCTTCCCCACGGGTGAGCACGTCGACGTCGCCGGTGAAGTTGAGCATGATCATCGCGACCTGGGCGGCGGCGTCGCCGGCGCCCATCACGTAGACTGGCTCGTCGACGAACATGTACGCATCACAGTGCAGACAGTAGTGGAGCCCCTTCCCGGTCCGGGGGAGGGGCGGGTCGGGCCGTCCGTCGGCGAAGCCGGTCGCGAGCACCACCCGTCTGACGACGACGGCGTCGTCGCCGGTCTCCACCCTGAACCCCTCTTCGAGGGGCTCGACGTCCTCGACGAACCCCCGCCGGACGTCGGCGCCGTACCCCTCGAGTTGCTCGCGGGCCGTCGCGAGGAACTCGACGCCTGAGACGTCCTCGGTGATCCCGATCACGTTGTGGGTGTCGAGCATCATCGCCGCCCGTCCGCCCCCGCGGTCGACGACGAGCGTGTCGAGCCCGAGCCGAGTGGTGTACAGCGCGCTGGTCAACCCCGCCGGCCCGCCGCCGGCGACCGCCACGTCGTAATCGAACCCGTCGGTCATTCTCCACCGTCCGGTTGGAGCTTCGGAGATAAAACCCGTCCGGCTGGACCGGCCCGTCCGATCGCTCGTCTCGGTGCCCCGAGCGCACGTCGATACCACAACCGTTGTGACCGTCCGTCGCGTAGACGACTCCGTGCTCCGACGTCTCCGGGAGAACGGCCCCGTGGTCCTCGTTCCCCTCGCCTGGACGTTCGTCACCGCGGTCCACCTCGGGCTCGCGAGCGAACACGCCCTGTTCGTCGCCCACCTCGTGATGGTCACGATCGTCGTCGCCTTCACCGGCCTCTCCTGGGCCGAGATGGACGCGGGAGTCCTCCTCGCCTGGCGGCGAGTGCTGCTCGTCGGGCTCGTCGTCACCCTCGCCGGCGTCGCGGGGTTTCTGTTCCCGCCGGCCGCGACGGCCCTGCTCTCGGTCAGCATCTACGGCTGGATGGTCGTCCCGGCCGCGGGGCTGGCGTACACGGGCCGTCGGGTGTCCGCGGGTGCGTGGATCTACCTCGCCGGTGCCGTCCTCAGCGTCCTCGGGCTCGTCGTCTACGCCGTCGGGGTGGCGGCCGCCGGGACCCTCGCGGCCGTCGCCGGGCTCGGCCTGGTCACCGCCGGCCAGACGGCGGGCATCGCGGAGGCCGTCTACCGGTACTGACCCCCACCGGTCAGACCAGCCCGTCGATCAGCTCCCGGGAGACGTCGTCGTGGTCGACGAGCTGGCCGCCGTGGTCGTCGACGAACGCCTCGGCGTCGGCCGCCTCGGAGAAGCCGATCATCGACTGCCCCATCGCCCCGAGCGCGTCGCTGCCGGCGACGAGCGTGAGTCCCTCGGCGTCGCCGAACGCCTCCGCCTCGAGATGGGCCGTGACGAACTCGATACCCTGTTCTTCGTACACCTCCCAGTCGACCGTCGAGTAGTCGGTCAGGTAGACGACGACGGGGTCCGTCCCGAGGTCCGCCTCGTCGAGAACGTACTCGTAGGTACACGTCGAAGAACAGAAGCAGGCGGGCTCGTCGACGTCCCGCCCTTCCGGCAACGCCTCCTCCTCGTCGTAGAACGCCTGGCCGACGGGGCCGGGGGGTTCTTCGATCACCATCTGGCACACTTCACAGCTCTGTCCGTCGTCGAGCGCGACCGGATCGGGGACCTCCCCGTTGCCGAGGCAGCCAGAGACCGCCGCGAGTCCGACCGCGCCGACGACGAACCGCCGTCTGGTCACGGCGCCCGCTTCCTGACGCTCCATACCCCCCGTAGCGGTTACGGGGGTATATCAGGTCTGGTCCGTCGATCGAACCGTGCGTCCCCGTCGGCGCGTCCGCAACCCCTTTTTTCGCTCCGCCCGAACCGTCGGTCGATGACGACCGCGATCGGCGTCGCCGGCAGCCTCGCCGTTCTCGTCCTCGCCGGTATCGTCTACCGGGACGCGAGCCGGGCCGGCGTCGGTCGGCCGACGGCGTGGGCCGCCCTCGTCTGTGTCACGACGGGCAGCGCGCTCGTGGGGTTTCTCGCGATCCCGACCGTCCCGGTTCCCGGCCTGCTCGCGTTCGCGATCGCGGGCCCACTGCTCTACCTCTTCGAGCGCGACGACACCCGCCACGGCGACGAGCCGGCCGACCCGCACACCCTCGCCGACGCGCCGACGCGCCGGCCCGGCTCCGCCCCGGGGGCGGGCGAGCCGGTGACGGGAGCCGGGGAGGGCGGGACCGACGACGGCCCGGAGGTCGACGACGGCGGTTCGGAGACGAGCCGTGAGGCGGACGCCGGCTGACGAGCGACTCAGCCGAGCTGGCTCCGCCCACGGGAGAGGTCGACGGGGCCGCTCTTCTGGATGATGTCGAGGGCGGTCATGAGGTCGCTGCGGGAGATGATACCGACGAGGTCGCCCTCGTCGTTCGGGGAGTCCCCCCAGCGGTCCCCGGGATCGTCGACGACGAGCAGCCGGCCGATCCGGGACCGCTGCATCCGTTCTATGGCGTCGATCGCGTTCGCGTCCGGGTCGATCGTCTCGAGGTCGCTGCTCATCACGTCCTCGACGAGGTAGGCGTCGCGTTCGACCGGATCGATCGCCCGGGCGTCGGCGAGGGGGACGAGCCCGACGAGGTGGCCGTCTTCGATGACGGGGTAGCCCGTGTGTCGCTCGCGGAACATCCGCTCGACGAGCTCGGCGACGGTCGTCTCCGGGGTGACCGTCTGGAGGTCGCTCGCGGGGGTCATCACGTCGGCGACGGTGACGCCGTCGAAGGCGGCTTTCATCGTCACCTGCTGGGCCTCCCCCGAGGCCGCGATGTAGATGAAAAAGGCGATGCCGATCAGGATCGGGTTGAACGCGAACAGCCCGAAGATGCCCATCAACACCGCGAACAGCTTGCCGACGCCGGCGGCCTGCTGGGTCGCCTGGGCGTACGGCCGGTTGCGCGCGAGCAGCGCCCGGAGCACCCGCCCGCCGTCCATCGGGAACGCCGGCAGCATGTTGAACACCGCCAGCGCGACGTTGAGCACTGCGAGGTAGCCGAGCACGAACAGGAGCCCGTCGAGCGTCGCCGGTCCGACGACCCCGCCGAGTGTCGGCTCCGCGAGCAGGTAGAGCCCGTAGGAGGCCACGCCGACGAGCACGCTGACGATCGGGCCCGCGATGGCGATGTTGAGCTCCTGTTTCCAGTTTTCGGGCATCTCAGAGAGCGCGGCGAGCCCGCCGAACAGCCAGAGGGTGATCGACTCGATCGGGAAGCCGTACCGCTGGGCGGTAAGCGAGTGACCGAGCTCGTGTAACAACACCCCGACGAACAGCCCGATCGCGGCGGCGAGCCCGAGGATCCAGGGGGTGTAGCCGACGGTCAGCGGCTCGGCGTCGATCCCCGCGCCCATCGTCGTGTTGAGGATGTCGATCACGGGCCCGATCTGGACGCCGATCAGGTACGCGAACACCGGCAACACGAGCAGAAAGGTCAGATCGAGCTTGATCGGGATGTCGAACAGCGTCCCGATCCTGAAACTCTTCCACATACGTTCTGGTACCGACGGCAGGCTATTAAGTTCGCTGCCACCCCTCCGTGGTCGAGCCGTCGGCCGCCCCCCGTCGACGATCAGCCGCTCGTCGGGACGAGGCTCGTCCCGATCGCCGTGGCCAGCGAGCCGAAGACCACGCCGACCGCGACGGACGCGAGGACGACGGCGACGATGCTCTCCGGCCCGCCTCCGAGAGCCAGGTGTGGCTGGGTCCCGGTGGCGAGCACGACCGTGAGGGCCGCGAGCCCGACCAGCCCGCCGACGTGACCGCCGACCGGGATCGGACTCGTCCCGCGGGTCGCGGATCGTCCCCGAGTCGGTCGGCTCCCGCCCGCCCGGGATCCGGCGGTGGAATCTACGGCCCCGTCGCGTTCAGAGTCGACGGGGTCGGCCTCCACGGGAGGTGTCACGCTGCGGTCGTCCGCTTCGTTCGTCGCGGTGCCCCCTCCCGTCTCCCCCGTTCTTTCGGCGTGGTCCGGTCCGTCTTCGGTGGCCGCCGGCCCGGGGGTCGGCGTCGGTTCCTCCCCTGGTCCGGGGGGGACGGTCACGTCGGTGGCCGTGGTGGGCCTGTTGGCGATCCAGGCCCGTCCGCCCGCGAGGTCGTCCGTTATCTCCCGCTCGATGCCGTCGTCGACCTGCTCGATCACGGCATCGACGGCCATCTTCGCGACGACCGACTCGGGGTAGACGATCACCAGATGCTCGAGGCCGGCGGCCTCCGCGCGGCCGGCCCAGTCGGCGACCGACCACCGTTTGTCCTCGTCCGAGATGGCCCCCTGTTCGCGGGCGTCGGCGTACATCTTGTTCGCTCCGAGCTCCTCGAGGAGCTCGATACAGAGGTCCATCTTCTCCCGGAAGTACTCGCTGGCGGCGAACCCGTGCCAGCGCAACACCACCGCGTTCAGCTCCTCGTCCCAGCCGACCGTCGCGACGTCGGTCCGGCTGTAACTCTCGATGCTGGCGTCCGTCATCGGTGCGTGGTGATCGCTGACCGAAAAGAGTGTTGTGGCCGTTCCGGAGTCCCACCGGCCGTCTGTGACCCCGGCGAACCGGCGGTGGTCGACCGGGCCGGTGCCCGGCGGGGAGGGCTCACTCCTCGAGGAACGCCCGGACGGTCGCGGCCGTCCGCCCGGGACGCTCGCGGGTCGGCCAGTGGCCGCAGTTCTCGAGGATCTCGAGGCGGGCGTCGGGGAGGCGGTCGGCGGCCCGGATCGACGCCTCGACGGGAAAGAGCGGGTCCTGCCGGCCGTGGACCAGAAGCGTCGGAACCCTCAGGCCGTCGAGTTCGTCGGCGTAGCTCGTCAGCGGCGTGCCGTCGGCCGCGAGCTCGTTGCGCTGGAACGCCTCGAACGCCAGCCCGGCGTCCGGTCGACTCGCCCGCTCGCGGACCGCCGCGAGGAACTCCGCCGGCAGCTCCCCGGGGTCGGCGACGACGGCGCCGAGGGCCGCCCGCGTCGCGGCCCGCGAGCTCGCCGCCGCGTTCCAGGCGGCGGCGTTCGAACCGGGCAGGTGGGCGGTCGCCTTCCAGAACGGACCGGCCGGAATCGCCCCGCCGAGCCCGTAGCTGCTCACGAGCGCGAGCCGGTCGACCCGACCGGGGTTTCCGAGGGCGAACCCGAGCGCCGCGGCGCCGCCCATCGAGATGCCCGCCAGCGCGACCCGTTCGAGGCCGAGCGCGTCGAGAAAGCCCTCGAGGATCGAGACGTAGCTCGCCGTCGAGTGGACCGTCTCGTCGGTGCTGTCGCCGTACCCCGGCCAGTCCGGCGCGTACAGCCGACGGTCGCCGAACGCCGGAAGCACGTGCCGCCAGGAGAGGTCGGCGTCGTCGATCCCTCCGCCGTGGAGGAAGACGATGGGCGTCCCCGACTCGCCCGCGTGCCGGTAGGCGATCCGACAGCCGCAGACGGTGGTCGTCCCCGTCCCCGTCACGGCGTGAACTCCCCCTCCGTGAGCCGCACGACGAGCGTCTCAGGGACGTCCCGCAGGTCGTAACTCGGCACCTCTCCGTCGGTCCGTCGGACGAACAGCGGATCGACGGGCCGGCGTGTCGGCCCATTGGGGTCGATCGCCGTCGACGCCGGTCCGTCGCCCGGCTCGGCAATCCCTCCAGCCGCCGTCCCGTCTCCACCGCCCGGCTCGGCTCTCCCTCCAACTGCCGTCCCGTCTCCACCGCCCGGCTCGGCTCTCCCTCCGGCCGTCGTCCCGTCCTCCGAACCCCCATCGTCCCCGATCGGCTCGAGGCCGTAGATCTTCAGGTACTCGCCGGTTTCGTCGGGGTCGACCGCCCCGTCCCTGACTGCCGTCGCGAGCTCCCGGGAGAGCCACTCGCTCTCGCTGACGCTCGGCTCGTAGACGAGCGCCTCCGCGACGAACCGAGAGAGATACCACGAGAGGTCGTTCAGCAGCGACACGGCGGCGCCGAGGCTGACGGTCTCGACGGCCAGCGCGTTCACGAACGGTCGCTCGAGGTCGTAGGTCGCGAGCGCC
>PUPA01000100.1 GCA_003552885.1 Natrialbaceae archaeon | reverse complement strand
GTTTTTCGGATGCGTTCGAATCGTGCCTGCCGGTTCACTCACTGGTTCGCTGCTCGCGGTTTCACCGCTCGCTACCGTGGCACGAACGAAGTGAGTGCCACGCGCCGCTCACCAGTTCGTTGCACGGGCCGGGCGCGATTGTGAACTACGTCGAGACGTTCCTGCTCACTTCGTTGCGCGGGCTGCGACTCGTCTACTTCAAATCGCTGGTAGCTGCTTTGCTCCTCGCGTGAGTGCTCGGAACAAAAGCGGGCCGGGCGCGATTTGAACACGCGACCGTCTGATTAAGAGTCAGACGCTCTGCCTAACTGAGCTACCGGCCCTAACCGTCAGTTCCGGCCGGCCGTTGATATACGTTTCCCTCCGACCCGGGCTCGCTGGCGGGGACACACCGGCCACGTCTGGCGATCCCGGCGGGGCCGGCGGCTTCGAGAGGATTAAGTGGACACGGTTCGACGGTCGGCCACATGAGCACGGCGATCCGGAGTCCGTCGACCTACGCGATCCTAGGCTGTGGGAGCGTGGGACACGCCGTCGCCGAGGAGCTGGTCGAACAGGGCAAAGACGTCCTGATCGTCGACAACGACGAGAGCCGGGTCGAGTCCCTCCGCGACCAGGACTTCGACGCCCGGGCGGCAGACATCCGCGAGCCGGACGTCGTCGAGCTCGTCGCCGACCGGACGATCGTCCTCGTTCTCTCCTCGGACGTCGACGCCAACGAGGCGGCCGTCGAACGGATCTGTGCGAACGACCGCGAGCAGTTCGTCGTCGCCCGCGCGAGCGACCCCGTCTCCGGCGACGAACTCGCAGAACTCGGCGCGGACGTCGTGATCAACCCCTCGACGGTGATCGCCGACTCGGCCCTTCGGGCGCTCGAATCCGGCGAACTCGAGTTCAACGCCGCCAGGCTCGCAGAGATACTCGAAGGGACCGAGGGCCGGCTGGCGATCCTCACCCAGGAGAGTCCGGACCCGGACTCGATCGCCAGCGGTGCGGCCTTGCAGGCGATCGCCGACCACCTGGGAGTCGACGCCGACGTCGTCTACCTCGGCGAGATCGGCCACCAGGAGAACCGGGCGTTCGTGAACCTACTCGGGATCGAGCTCCATCGGTGGGAGGACATCGAAGACCACTCGGCGTACGACACCATCGCGATGGTCGACCACGCGAAGATCCCCCAGATCGACCTCGACATCGACGTGATCGTCGACCACCACGAGCCCGCGGAGGGATACGACCCCGCGTTCGTCGACGTCAGGCCGAACATGTCCTCGACGTCGACGATCATGACGAAGTACATCCAGGAGTTCGACCTGAGCCTCTCAGAGGAGATCGCCACCGCCCTCCTGTACGGTATCCGGGCGGAGACACTCGACTTCAAGCGCGATACGACCCCCGCGGATCTCACCGCGGCGGCGTACCTCTATCCCTTCGCGAACCACGACACCTTAGAACAGGTCGAGTCGCCGTCGATGTCCCCGGAGACCCTGGACGTGCTCGCGGAGGCAATCGCCAACCGCGACGTCCGGGGGAGCCACCTGGTCAGCAACGCCGGCTACGTCCGCGATCGGGAGGCGTTGATGCAGGCGGCGAACCAGCTGCTCGACCTCGAGGGGGTGACGACGACGGCGGTGTTCGGCGTCGCCGAGGAGACGATCTACCTCGCCGCCCGGTCGAAGGACATCCGGATGGACATCGGGAGCGTTCTGAACGACGCCTACGACGGCATCGGCGAGGTGACCGGCCACGCGACCCAGGCGGACGCGGAGATCCCCCTGGGGATCTTTACGGGGATCGAGACCTCCGACGACACCCGGGAGACGCTCATCGAGTTGACCGAGGAGGCGGTAAAACGGACGCTGTTCGACGCCATGGGTGTCGAGGGCGACGGAAACGGCTCCTAGGCGACGACTTCCTCTTGTTCTTCGTCGGGCTCACGAACGCGCTCGACGACGTCGTTGACGATGACGATGTCGCCGACGGCCCGGACCCACCGGTACGGAAGGATGACCCCTTTCCTGCCCTGGGCCTCCTCGCCGAACAGCTCGTCGTTCAGATCTCCGAGCGCCAGCCCGGTGATCGACTGCCCGTCGAGGTTCAGTCGGAGGTCCTCGATCTCTCCGACGAAGACGCCGCCGTTCGAGTAGACCTCCCGCCCGACGAGCGAGGTGATCTCCTGGGGTGTGTCGTCCATACCGCCCCCCATGTGCGGCTGGGTAATAATTGTTGGTCAGACGCCGTTCGGCGTCGCCCCGGTCACGTCCCGAGGATCGCCTCGAAGTTGGCGTGATCGGTCAGCAGCGACTCCATCTCGGAGACGGTCCGCTCGTCGCGGGTCCGCCCGCTCCTGACGACGTCCTCCGCGCGCTCGACGGTGGTGAGGGTGTCCGTCCGCACCGAGAGGATCGGCGTCCCCTTCTCGACGGCTCGACCGAGGATCGCCCCGGAGGGACGGTGGCCGCCGGTGAGGATCAGGGCTTTGATTCCGGGAGCCTCGAGGGCCGCGGCGTGGATCTCGGCGCGGTCGCCGCCAGTGATCACCGCGGCGTCTTTCGTCCGCCGGAAGTGTCGCAGGGCGCTGTCGGCACCCATCGCGCCGACGTTGAACCGCTCGACGTAGGCGTCGACGCCCTCCTCGACGAGGACGTCCGCGCCGAGCTCGTCGGCCAGCTCGGAGACGGTGACGCCGGCCAGCTTCTGCTCGCGCGGGATTATGCCACGGACCGGGATACCCCTGCTCTCGAGGAAGGGTGCGACGTCGGTCTCCAGGGTGTCGAAGCTGCCGTCGGCGACCCCGTTGAACAACACGCCGTCGAGGCGGTCGCCGAACGCCCGGGCGCCGGCGAGCACGGCGTCGACGTCCGCCGGCGTTCCGTAGGGGACGATGAGCAGCGCCCGCGCGTCGAGCAGCTCCGCGAGGTCGGGATCGGTGAGCTCGACGATACCCCCGAGATCGAGGTGGCCGCCACCCTCGATCAACATCCGGTCGCGCTCGTCGGCGAGCGTCTCGAACGCCTCCTCGACGCGGTTGCGAAGCGCCGTCGGATCCTCCCGTCCCCGGATCGCCCCCTCGATGAACGTCGGCGAGTAGACGATCGGCTCCAGATCGGCCATCTCGGCGTCGAGGCCGAGCAGCTCGCGGGCCAAAAGCGGGTCCTCGTCCATCGTCTTCCCGACGGTGCTCTCGAGGCGGGTTCCCTTCGGTTTCATGTAGCCGACGCTGTCGCCGTCCTCGCGGGCCAGCCGTGCGAGGGCGAGCGCCACCGCCGTCTTACCGGTGCTCTCTTTCAGTGACGTGATGAGTGTGTTCATAGTTGCTCCGTATCGACCGTGACGACGAGATCGAGCGCCTGTACACCGTCGGCTCCGGCGATCAGTGGGTTGACGTCGAGCTCGACGATCGCCGGGAAGTCGGTCACGAGCTGTGAGAGGCGGGCGACGGCCTCGACGACCGCCTCGAGGTCGGCGGGCTCGCGCCCGCGAGCGCCCCGCAACAGCGGCGCCGCTCGTATCCCCTCGACCATCTCCCGGGCCTCCCCCTCGCTCACCGGGGCGACCCGGACCGAGGTGTCTTTCAACACCTCGACGAAGATCCCCCCGAGCCCGAACAACAACAGGGGGCCGAACTGCGGATCGCGGTTCATGCCGACGATCGTCTCCGTCGACCCCTCGAGGTCGACCTGCTCTTGGATCTGCACGCCGAGCAGCTGTGCGTCGGGCTGGTAGTTTCGCGCCCGCGAGACCAGGTCCTCGTAGGCGTCGTACACCTCCCCGTCCGGGACGCCGATTTTCACCCCGCCGATGTCCATCTTGTGGGCGATGTCGGGGCTGACGATCTTCATCACGACGTCGCCGTCGATCGCCTCGGCCGTCTCGACGCCCGCCGCGGGGTCGTCGACGACCTCGCCTTCGGGGATCGGGATTCCGTACGCCGAGAGCAGCTCCATCGACTCCACGCCGAGCTGGGTGCCGTCCCGTTCGTGGATTCGCTCGAGTATCTCCCGGGCGCGCTCGCGATCGACGTCGAACGTCGTCGGCTCCTCGAGCTCCCGGCTCCGGATCGACCGGAACCGCTCTAAGGCGTCGAGCCCCGAGACGGCCCGGGCGGGATCGAAGTAGTTCGGAACGCCGGCCTCCCGGAGGTGCTTCTCGGGAGCGTCGACGCGGTCTCCCCCCATCAGACAGGGGACGATGGGCGTCCCGTGGCGGGCTCCGACGTCGACGATCGTCTCCGCCAGCTCCTGATAGGAGAGGACGGCCGTCGGCGCGCTGACGACCACCGCCGCGTCGACGTTCGGGTCCTCGAGGACGACCTCGAGCGCGCTGGCGAAGCGGTCGACGCCCGCGTCGCCGATGACGTCGACGGGGTTGTAGACGTTCGCTTCGTCGGGCAACGCCTCGGTGAGGGCGTCGACGGTCCGGTCCTCGAAGGAGGCCATAGACAGCGTCGAGTCTCCGATCGCGTCGGTCGTGAGCACGCCCGGGCCGCCGGCGTTAGTCACGACCGCCACGCCGTCTCCCTCCGGGACGGGCAGTCCCGAGAGCGCGCGGGCGTAATCGAACAGCTCCTGGACCGACCGGGCCCGAATCACGCCGGCCTGCTCGAGGCCGGCCTCGTAGGCCCGCTCGCTTCCTGCGATCGCGCCGGTGTGTGATGAGGCCGCCTGCGCGCCGGCGTCGGTCCGGCCGGACTTGACGAGCACGACGGGCGTCTCCGCGGTCACTTCCCGGGCCGTCTCGATGAACGCAGTGCCGTCGTCGATCCCCTCGAGGTAGCCGATGACGACGTCGGTGTCCGGATCCTCGCCCCAGGCCTCGACGAAGTCGGTCTCGTCGAGAACGGCCTTGTTGCCGAGGGAGATCACGTGTCTGAAGCCGATCTCCTGGGCGTTCGCCCAGTCGAGCACGGCGGTGATGAACGCCCCCGACTGGCTCATCAGGGCGATCGACCCCTCGACGGCGTCGTCGGGTCCGAACGTCGCGTTCATCCCGACGGGCGTGCTCATCACGCCCAGACAGTTGGGGCCGACCACCTCGAGGTCGTACTCGGCGGCGACCTCCCGGAGCTCGCGCTCGCGGGCGGCACCCTCGCTGCCGACCTCGCTGAAGCCGGCGGTGACGACGACGGCGTGGGAGACGCCGGCCTCGCCGACGTCCCGGAGGACGTCCGTGACGAGTTCCGTCGGGACGACGACGATCGCGAGGTCGGCCGACGGCGCGCTGGCGACGTCCGGGTAACACTCGAGGCCGAACAGCCGATCCCGGCTCGGGTTGACGGGGACGACCGCTCCGGCGTACGACTCCCGCAGGTTCTCGAGGATCGCCCGGCCGACGGATCCTTCCCGGTCGGTGGCTCCGACCACGGCGACGGTCTTCGGCGTGAACAGCTCCGTGAGCCTTCCCATCGTTCGTACGTCTCCGGACCGGTAGTTAAAACCGATCCACCACGAACGTTTCCGACGGACGGGGCCGCGACGTCTCGCCGTTCGCCGATTCCGACGCCGCCTGTGACACGGGTCCCAGGCGCCCTGGCATCTCAGGCCGTCTCGCCGTCGGCCGACCGGGCGGGCTCTCGGGAGGGGTCCTCGCCGTCGATCGGGTCGTCGTTTTCGGCCCGCTCTGTGAGTTCGGCGAACCGATCGGATCGTGCCTCGATCCAGGCCACCGTCTCGCTATCGGGGCGCTCCCCGCGACTCTCGAGGAGGAAGGTCGTGATCACGACCGTCTTCACCCACGGTTTGACCACCCCCGTGTGGACGACGGCGACGAGCCCGAAGACGACGAGCCACGAGACGAGCTCGACCCCCGTCGGGAGGACGTCGAGGGCGACCGCCAGCGGCGCGAACACCGTGAGCAGGACGAACCAGAGGACGTACGTGCCGAACACGACGAGCAGCGTCGTGGCGAGCACCGGCTTCCAGCACTTTCCGTAGAGGACGACGCCGTCGCGTGCGGACCGCCAGCGGTTCGGATCGCGGTCGACGAACATGTACGCGAGGACCGCGTCGTCGAGGTGGCCCACCGCGAGCGCGACCGACCGGCGCACCACCGTGGCGAGCGCTCTGAGCCCGCCGGGAAGGGAGGCCGGGAGCGCCCCACCGAGGCGCGTCACCGACCGGGTCAGCTGTCCGAGGACGGCCTCGAGCAGCAACTCGACGCCCGCGAGACCGCTCGCCGAGAGGAAGTACTCGCTCACCTGACTCGTTCCGTACCGCAGCTGGTTGTCGGGGACCTCACCCTCCGTTATCACGTGGGCGACGACCGCGACGTGGCCGGCTCTGACCAGGTAGAGGACGTACCGCCGTATCAGCCGCCAGACGTACGCGAAACTCGCGAACGCGATCAGCATCACGGCCCCGACGACGAGCAGGCCCCAGCCGCCGTCGCCGAGGAGGAACTCGACGGCGAGCCACCCCACGAGACCGAGATAGACGACCGCGAGGAGGGCGAACACGGCGCCGATCGCGAGCTCTACGACGACGAACGGCAGCGTCTTGACGAAAGCCCCCGTCGCCGTCTTCAGGTGTCGGATCATCGGCCGGGAGTGGTTCCCCGTTCTAACTTAAACCCGCGGACGGCCGAACACAACGTTTTTGTTCGCGACGACCGACTCCCGAGCGGGAAGCGCACGGCCGCAAATCCGACATCGCCGTCCCCGACGGCTTGGGATTGCGGAGGTGCGACCGGCGAGAGCCGCGTTCACGCGAGGCGGTCGGTGCGATTCCTATCCTCACAGATGGCACGAATGCACACCAGACGCCGCGGCAAGTCCGGTTCGGACAAACCCGCGGCCCAGAGCCCACCGGAGTGGAGCGACGTCGACGCCGACGACGTCGAAGCGCGCGTCGTCGAACTCGCCGAGGGGGGGTTCGATCCGAGCGAGATCGGCACGAAGCTACGCGACGAGGGCGTCACCGGCACGCCCGTACCGGACGTCAGGCTGGCGACCGGCAAGAAGATCGGCGAGATCCTCGAAGAACACGGCGCGAGCCCCGAGATCCCGGAGGACCTCCGGAACCTGATGGAACGGGCCATCACGCTCCGCGAGCACGTTCAGGAGAACCCCCAGGATTACCAGAACAAACGCGCCTTACAGAACACGGAGTCGAAGGTCCGCCGGCTCGTCGCCTACTACCGCGGCGACGAGATCGAACCGGACTTCAGGTACTCCTACGACGCCGCGAAGCGACTCCTCGAGGGGTAGATGTCCGGTACGGGTCGCCACGCCGCGCCGTCGGCCCACCTCGAGAGCGCCGGCTTCCTCCGGCTGCTCGTTCGGGCCGACGGCGACGCGTTGGCGGCCGCCGGCCTGCTCGCCCGGGCCTGTGCCGACCGGGGAACGCCGTTTCAGGTGACCGTCGGCCGGACGGCCGGCGAGCGGACCGACCGGGCCCGCGAGGCCGAGGGGACGACCCTCTCCATCGGTCCCGTCGACGCCGACGTCCCCGGGCTGGGCGGCGACCGGCCGGCGACGTTCGCGGCCGTCGAGGCCCTCGACGAGCTCGGCGTCGAACCCGACCCGGTACTCGCGCTGGTCGGCGCCGTCGCCGCCGGACGCGAGCCCGGAACCGGGCCGACGGCCCCGTCGCTCGAGGCCGCCCGCGAGCGCGGGCTGGTCGAGAGACGGCCCGGCGTCGCCGTCCCGACCGCGGACCTCGCCGACGGGCTCGCCCACTCGACGCTGTGTCGGCTCCCGTACTCCGGCGACCTCGAGGCGACCCGGAGTGCCCTCGCCGACGTCGGCGGGTTCGAGACGCCCGGCCCGGAGACGCGAAAACGCGTCGCCTCGCTGGCCGCGATCGACGCGGTCGGCTCCCCGGAGGCGAACCACCGGGCGGCGACGGCCGTGAGTCGACTCCTGGCCCCGCTGGCGACGCCCGGGGGTCCCTTCGAGACGGTCGGCGGTTACGCCGACGCTCTGGAGGGGCTCGCACGCACGGAGCCCGGCACCGGCGTCGCGTTCGTGATCGGGGCCGGCGGCGCCGACGCGGCGCTCTCGGCCTGGCGCGAACGCGGCCGGCTCGCCCATCGGGCGCTCGAGACGGCCACCACGGGACGGTACGACGGGCTGTCCGTCCTCGGCGTCGACGGGGCGGTCGAGTCGGTCGCCCGCCTGGCGGTCGACTACCGATCGCCGGAGCCGGTCGTCCTGGCCATCGGCGAGGGCGAGGCCGCCGTGGCGACGGCCGGACGCTCCCTCGACGGAGCGATCGAGCCGGCCGCCCGCGAGCTCGGGGCCGACTACGACGTCGGCCCGCGGCGTGGCTACCTCCGGTACGGGCCGGGGACGACGGAGACGGCCGTGGTCTCGGCCGTGAGGGGGCAGCTGTGAGCCGGCGGGTGACGGTCCGGACGCGCCACGACGAGCCCGAGCTGATCGCGCGAGCGATCGAGCCGGACAACACCTCAGAGATGCGGACGACGACGACGGAGACGGCCGTGATCACGCGGATCGACCGCGAGACGACCGGCGGACTCCACGCGACGGTCGACGACTACGTCGTCAACCTCGCGGTCGCGAGGCGAGTGGCAACGGCTGACGACCGATCGGACGGGGAGACGTCCGAGAACACAGAGACACCATGAGCGAACGATCAGTTTCACGTGCGAAACAGGAAAAGCGGTGGTACACCCTCTTCGCCCCGGAGCAGTTCGACCGGGCCGAACTCGGTGAGACCCCCGCTGACGAACCGGACCAGGTGCTCGGCCGAACCGTCGAGACGACGCTGGGCGACCTGACGAACAACGCGAGCGAGAACAACACGAAACTCGTCTTCAGGGTGACCGACGTGGGCAGCGACGCGGCGTACACCGAGTTCGACTCCCACTCGTTGACCCGCGATTACCTGCGGTCGCTGGTCCGACGCGGCGCCTCGAAGATCGACGCGTACGTCACCGTGTTGACGACCGACGACTACCGGCTGCAGGTACAGCCGGTCGCGTTCACGACGAAGAAGGCCGACGCGAGCCAGGAGAAGGCCATCCGCGAGACGATGGTCGAGATGGTCGAGGCGGCAGCTGCCGACCGGACGGCCGAGGAGCTAATCGACGGCATCGTCGAGGGGCGACTCTCCTCGGCGATCTACGGCGAGGCGAAGACGATCTACCCGCTGCGTCGGGTCGAGATCCAGAAGACGACCCTCGAGGCCTCCCCCGAGGAGGTCGCCGAGGAGGAGGCGACCTCCGTCGACGTCGACGAAGGCGACGTCTCCGCCGACTGACGGGGATCCGTTCCGACCGACGCCCCATACGACGACGCGACCGCCGGTCAGAACGTCTCCTCGATGATCTCGCCGACGGCGAAGTTCGATTTGACCTCGCTGACCTCGATTTTGACCCGTTCCCCGACCTCGGCGCCGGGGACGATGATCACGTAGCCACGCTCGACGCGGGCGATGCCGTCGCCTTGCTTGCCGAGGTCTTCGATCTCGACGTAACGCGTTTCGCCGATCTCGACCGGCGGCTGTGGCTCGGAGGGCGGGCTCGACCGCTCGCTCGACTCCGACCCGTCACCGGCGTCCTCGCGGGCGATGAGCGCGACCCGGTAGACCGCGCCCGGATCGACGTTGCCGTTCTCGACCTCGCTGCTCGGTATCTCGACGACGTACCGGCCGTTCTCGGCCGAGACGTCCGTGCTGAACAGACACAGGAGTTTGTCAGATATCTCCACAGTCAGACCCTCTGGTTACCACGACTGTGTTATCCGTATTAGAACTACCGACGGTGCTCCGGCGGGGAGCGCCCGGGACGGCACACGACGCGGCCGCGGCCGGTGAGGCCGCCCGTGGCCGGTGTTCAGTGTAGCTTCGAGCCTGAAGTTGTGAGTTCACTCAGGTCTTCAACGGATAGATCATGCCACCCCTTGACAGAAGCAGGTTGAAACACTCAGAGGGTATAGTTAGCAACCTATCGTCGTCGCCCCTACCCTACTCGCTCACGGCCAGCTGGATTGGTTTGACATCCTCCTCCGCGTGAACAGGGAGGAATCCCGAGCGGTGGGAGTTTCAGGTTTGCAACCATGGTTGCCGCCACTTTGCGGGAACCCGTTTAACCCAGTCGTCGTGGTCGGTGGCTG
>PUPA01000043.1 GCA_003552885.1 Natrialbaceae archaeon | reverse complement strand
CACCCGAAGCGTGCCCGAGCGGACGTCCGCGCGGTTCTCGAGGGCGATCGGGATCGGCCGCGTCGCGACCGACGCCCCCTCCGGCGGGCCGTGTGCGTCGACGTCGTCGACGATCGCACGTCCCTCGGTCCGGGTCGTCCCGTGGGGGTATCCCGGCGGGAAGGCGGCCTCGGCGACCGTTCGCTCCTCGCCACCCTCGATGGCGGTCACGCGGACGTAGACCGTCGCCCCGGCGGGAACGGCGTCCCCGGTCACCCGGTCTACGAGCCGATCGTCGTGGGCGTGAAACGCACCCTCTGTTTCCAGGTCGTCCCAGATCCGATCGATCGTCCGGTCGGCCGTCGTCGGGTCGGTCGTGTCGGAGAGGGCTCCCCCGAGGACGACGGCGTAGAGGCCGATCCCGAGGGCGAACGCCGAGACGGCGACGAGCGCCGCGACCGGCTCGGTCTGGGCCCTACACGGCCACGAGCGTGACACGGTAGTACCCCCGTTCGTCGAGCTCTATCGCCGGAACGTCGCCCTCGAACTCGACCTCACGGTCGATCTCGTTCTCCCAGCTGTGCTCGCCGTCGGCGTGTTCGAGCTCGAACTCCCAGCGCTCGGTCGGTAACTCGCCGGCCGGATCGGTCAGTTCGACGGTGAACTCGATCGGATCCCTGGGGGGCTGGGAGGACTCCAGCCGGTAGTCGGTGCCGGGGATCTCGTGGTCGATCCGGCCGTCGGATCTCGGCTCGACGACGGTGCCGCCGACGCCATCGGCGGTGGCCGTCAGCCGCTCGGTCTCCGCCAGGGGTTCTGGGTCGGGAGCGATCTCCTCCGGAACGATCCCGGGGAGCAGGTCGGCGAGCCGGTACTCCCCGTCCATCCGGATCTCGACGTGTCTGTGCCCGACACCGACGTACGAGACGGAGAGTTCGCCGACGTAGGGCTCCGGCTCCCAGAGCTCGTCGGGGAGTTCGTCGACGATCGGCCCCCAGTCGTCGCTGACCCGGACGGTGAGCCGTTCCTCCAGAGGGTCGAGCCCGTCGGCCCCGGTGTCGACGGCGAGCTGGCGGGCGTGGAGCTCGCCGTCTGCGCGCAGCTCCTCTCCGGTATTGTCCTCGAACGCCTCGGCGAGCTCCCGTTCGAACGCCGCGACCGCGTGTTCGTCGCCGTCGGCCAGCTCCGTGGCGTACTCCTCCTCGAAGCTGGCGCCGTGGGTGAGGTTCTCGAGACGCTCCTCGCCGGAGACCGGGACGACGACGCCGTAGGCGAACGCCGCGTGTGACCGGCCGCCGGCGTTCTCCATGGTGATCGTCCGCCGATCGATGGTCACGACGTCGGCGTCGTGGTCGTAGCTCGCGCTCGCGGGGTACTCACTCGCGGTCACCCCCTCGACCGCGCCCGCCGCGCGCTCGGCGTCCGGCGGCGGCGTCGTCGGGACCGCGGCCACGAGCCCCACGAGTGTGGCGGCGACGAGCGCCACCGCGGCGTAGACGTACCACGCGTCGACGGGTGCTTCCAGATCCATGCCGACGGTGGCCGCCCGATCCTGTATAAACCACGGTACCTCCGGAACGTAGCCCACCCGGGAACGGCCGGCCGCTCACCGGCCGTCGTACACTCGTACCGCGCGGTCCCGGCGCGTCGAGAGTCCCGCGGGGTTTCGACGGGGGCTCCGGTCGGCGTACCGCGCACGGAGCCCGTCACGGAGGCCCCGGACCGTCGCCACCGCCACCCGCCGTCCGTCTCTGAACCATCCGGTTGGTTTTTGTTGCCCGCCGAGGACGGCCCTGGCGTTGGCGACGCCGTCCCGTACCGCGCTGCCGAGCGGGCGGGCGAGCACGTGTGGGCGGAGGCCGTAGTTCTTTCCGAGCCGGTAGGCGAGTTCGCGGTAGCGGTCGGCTGGGCCGTCGCGGTCGGCCATCGGGCGGCCGCCGTCGGCCTCGCGAACGGGGCGGACGGCCATCTCGGGACGCCAGGTGACGGTGTGGTCGAGTGCGGCCGCCCGGTGGGCACAGTCGACGGCGCCGTCGACCGAGAGGTACTCGTCGAAGCCGTCGAGGGATTCGAGGGTGCCGCGGTCGAAGGCGACGTTCGGGGCGGCAAACGGCGTAACGGGGCGACCGTCGACCGTCCGGTCGTCGCCGGCGGTCCCCGCGCCGGGGCCGGTGACGATCTCTGCGCCGGCGCCGACGGCCGTCCGGACGGCGTCGTACCAGGCGTCTGCGATCCGGTAACTGTCGCCGACGAAGGCGATCGTCTCGCCGCTCGCGTGTTCGATCCCCGCGTTGTGTGCGACGCCGTGGCTGCGCTCTGCGATCTCCACGAGGACGTCGACCTCCGGGCGCTCTCTGACCGTGCCGGTCGTCCCGTCCGAGGAGGGGCCGTTGACCACCACGATCTCGACGTCCCGTGGGAGCCGGGCCGCGAGGGCGTCGAGACACCGGCAGAGTCGCTCCCGGTCGTTGAGCGTCACCACCACTACCGAGAGCTCCATGCGGGTACGTACGTCGACCGAACGCTAAATACGATGGGTTTTAGCGTCGCCGGTCAGCGGACCCGGACGTTCCAGTAGGAGACCGACGCGGCGTGGTCGGTGACCGACAGCCGGCCGACGGCACGGTCGACCGACCGGAGCCCCGCGGCGACCGCGTTCGGGAGCGACCGGTAGAGGCCGTACGGCAACAGGAAGTCGTCCTCGACGCTCTCGAGGGTCAGCCCCGTCTTCGCCAGCAGGACGGCCACCTCGCTCTTCGAGTAGAGCCGCGAGCCCATCGGCAACGCCCAGTTGTAGACGCTACGGGCCGAAAAGCGGTTGAACGTGTCGAAGACGATCCGTTCGCTCGCGACCCGGCACATCTCGTGGAGGAAGGCGGCGGGATCGTCCGCGAGGTGGAAAAACCGCATCGCGACGACCGTATCGAAGTGGTCGTCGGGGAACGGCAACCGCCCCGCGTCCCCCCGGAGGAACTCGATCCGCTCTGTGACGCCAGCGGAGTGCGCTCGACTCCGTCCACGCCGCAACATCGGCGCGGAGATGTCGAGCCCGACGACGTCCGCGCCGCGGTCGGCGAGCATTGCGGTGAACCGACCGGTGCCACAGGCGATCTCGAGGATCCGCCGGTCCTCGACCGGCTCGATGGCCGACAGCACCGCCTCCTTCTCCCGGCGGTCGATGAGTTGGCCGCCGCGGGAGAACCGTTTCGTGTCGTACTCCTCGGCGACGTCGTCGGCCTGGTACCACTCCTGTCCTTTCACACTGAATAGGCTACTCGGCCGATGGAATAAAACGGTACTGAAGTCCGTCGACCGGTCGACCGCGTGACGGGTCGCCGGTCGACCACGGGGCGCGGCCGATCAGCCGCCCGTGACGACCCGGTCGGGGCGGATCCGGACGATCACCCGTTCGCCGCTCTCCTCGTCGTGGTGTGGGTACTCCTCGAGCCCCATGTACCGTCCGGCGAGCGCGTCGATGTGCTCTATCGCCCCCTCCGTGGTCACGTCCTCGACTTCGCCACGGACCGAGAGGTACCGGTAGGGATCGTCGGGGTCGACGAGCGAGAGCCCCACCCTCGGGTTCGCGCGGACGTTTCGCTCCTTGCGACGGCCGCGGGCGGTGTTCACGAGGAGGCGATCGCCCTCGCGGTCGATCCAGACCGGGGTTACCTGGGGCGTGCCGTCCGGCATCACGGTCGCGAAGTGGGCGATCGTCGGTCGTTCGAACAGGTCCGCGAACGCGGACGGGATCTCCTCCATAGACGACCCTCTGTCGCGGGCGTCAAAGCGCTGGCGGGAATACGTACGCGATAATACACCTAATACAAGTTGTACTGTTCATACCAACATATAGCGAACGTTTACGCCCGGTGGGGTGTCTAAGAGTATCATGAGCATGAGTACCACCGACGACCCGGCAGCCGTCGAGGAGGGGCTTCCCGAGACCGAGTACCGCGAACGACTCCGGGAGCTCCCACCGAGCGCGAAGCTCGTCGCGAAGGTCCTGGAGTCCGACGCCCCGCTCTCACAGGGCCAGCTCGCCGAGGAGTCGCTGTTGCCGGATCGCACCGTCCGGTACGCGCTGAACCGCCTCGACGAGGTCGACCTCGTCGGCTCCCGGTACAGCTTCCGTGACGCCCGCAAGCAGGTGTACTACCTGAACCGCTGATCGAGTCGCTGAACCCCCGATCGCGTCGCTGAACCCCCGATCGCGTCGGCTCTCGACTCACCCGCCGACGAGCGATCGCCCCCATCCAACGAGGACGAGCCGCTTCGCTATCACCCGCCGACGACGACCGACCGCCCTCACCCGACGACGAGCCGTTCGCCGAGCGCCGGCGCGCGTGCCTCGACGCCGTCGGCACGCAGCTCCTCGGCGAACGCCCCGGGACGGTCGCCGTGGACGACCAGGACCTCGTCGGTCCCGTAGCTCTCGAGAAACGATCGGAGGCCCTCGCGGTCGGCGTGGGCCGAGAAGTCGTAGGCCTCGACCCGGGCGCTGACGGGCATCACCCGGCCGTCGAGTTCGGCGCGCCCGGTCTCGAGCAGCTCCCGGCCGGGGGTCCCTTCGACCTGGTATCCCGTCAGTGCGACCTTGTTGGTCGGGTGAGTGCGGATCGCGGGGACGTAGGTCATCGCGGGGCCGCCGTGGAGCATCCCACTCGTGGTGACGATGACGGTGTTCTCCTCGGCGATCCGCCGGCGCTGGCCGTCCCGGCCGTCGACGATCCGGGCGTTGGCCCTCGCCCGACCCAACAGCTCCGGATCGCGCAGGAACGGCCGGTTCCACTCCCGGAGGAATAAGTCGAGCACGCGCGTCCCCATCCCGTCTACGTAGCAGTCGATCCCGTGTCGCTGGCAGAGACAGAGCACCTCCTGGGTGCGGCCGACGGCGAACGCGGGGACGACGACGGTGCCCCCCTCCCGAACCGTCGTCCGGAGGCTCTCGGCGAACGCGGCTTCGATCTCCGGACGGGGCCGTCGGCTCGTGTCGGCGTACGTGCTCTCGGTGATCACGACGTCGGCTTCCGGCCGGGCGGTCGTCCCGGCGACGAGCGCCTGGTCTTCGGTGTGGTAGTCGCCGGTGTAGAGCAGCCGCGTCTCGCCGTCGTCGATCAGGACGTGGGCGCTGCCGACGATGTGACCCGCATCGAAGAAGGTGACCTCGTAGCCGGCGACCTCGAAGGGCTCGCCGTAGCCGTGGGTCACGGAGACCTGCCCGAGCCGGGCCAGCTCGGCCCGGGTGAACGGACAGTCGTAGGTCCCCCCGTGGAGTTTCAGCGTGTCCTCGGCGAGCAGCCTCGCGAGGTCCCGGGTCGGAGGGGTCCAGTGAACTGCCGGGCGGGCGTCCCCCGAGAGCAGGGCGGGGATCGCCCCGACGTGGTCGAGGTGGCCGTGGCTGGCGATCACGGCCGTCGGCTCGGGTTCCCGGATCGGGTACCGCGGCGGGTTCCCCGATTCGACGCCGTAGTCGACCAGCAGCCGGTCGTCGACGAGCAGGGCGCTCCGGCCGACCTCCCCGGCCCCGCCGAGAAACTCGAGTTCCATGTCCGCGGTCGGGGCCCCGGGGGCTTTCATCCGTCGATTCCCCCGGCCGACGACGAAACACACAAACCTCCAGAGCACCGTTATTCAGCGATGAGCGAATCCGAAACGGACGCCGCCTCGGCGGCGGAGCTACGAGAACGGCTGTCGTCGATCGAGGACCCGATCGTCGGCACGGACATCGTCTCGATGGGGCTGGTGAACGACGTGGCAGTCGAGGACGGGACGGCGTCGATCTCGCTCGCGTTCAACTCGCCGTTCGCACCGGCGGAGATGGAACTCGGCGACCGGATCCGCGAGGTCGTCGCCGAGACCGGCCTCGAGGCCGACCTGCGCGCTCATGCCGGCTCCGAACACGGCTTCGACGAGGAGGTGCTTCCGACGGTCCGGAACGTGATCGCCGTCGCGAGCGGAAAGGGCGGCGTCGGCAAGACGACCGTCGCGACGAACCTCGCGGCCGGACTCGACGAGCTGGGCGCCCGCGTCGGCGTGCTCGACGCCGACATCCACGGCCCGAACGTCCCCCGACTGCTCCCCCTCGAGGGTGAGCCCGCGGTCACCCAGGAGGACAAGCTGGTTCCCCCGGTCTCGGAGGGGGTTCGCGTGATGAGCATGGGCTTTCTGCTCAAAGACCAGGACGACCCCGCGATCCTCCGGGGGCCGATGGTCAACAAGTTCATGATGAAGTTCGTCGACGGCGTCGAGTGGGGCCACCTCGACTACCTCGTCGTCGACCTCCCGCCGGGAACCGGCGACGCCTCGTTGAACCTGTTGCAGGCGATGCCCGTCGCCGGCGCGGTGCTCGTGACCACCCCCCAGCAGATGTCCGTCGACGACACCCGCAAGGCCGTCCAGATGTTCCAACAGCACGACGCGCCCGTACTCGGGGTCGTCGAGAACATGAGTTCGTTCCGGTGTCCGAGCTGTGGGGACAGCCACGAGCTGTTCGGCCGCGACGGCGCGGTGAAAATAAGCGAAGATTACGACGTCCCCAGACTCGACTCGCTTCCACTTCACCCCGACTTCGGCGGCGAGGACATCGGGGGTACGGTCGTCAAAGACGCAGGGAGCGAGATCCAGGGAGAGGTCCTCGAGCTGATCGAGGCGATCGCCGACCGGATCGGCGAGGAGAACCGTCGGAAGGTCGCTCTACGGCGTGGATCCCTCGAGGAGGAGTCGCCCCCGCCGGCCGACGGCTGACGTGGGGTTTTACGGAGCAGCGCTCCTTCGGGGCGGCTAGATGTCGGAGGTCAGTGTCGCCGACGCCGTCGACGCCTACCTCGGCCGGATAGCCACCGGGGGCTCAGCGGAGTCGGGCGCGTACGCCTCGAACGCCGGATCGATCCTCCGGCGGTGGGCCGACTGGCTCGAGGACGAACGCGGCGTCACCTCGATTTTCGCCCTCGGGGAGGACGACCTCGGGGCGTACGTCACCGAGCTCGCGGCGCGGACCGAGCGTGGGGAGTACGCCGCCTCGACGTCGGGCACGTACTTCGCGGTCGTGCGCGCGTTCCTCTCGTGGTGTGAGAGCGGCGGTATCATCGAGGAGAACCCGGCGCGGGTCGACGGGGTGGCCGAGGCGTTGCCCGCCGAGGAGGACGGCGACGGCGGCCAGGCCTGGTCCCCGGAGGCCCGCCGGGCGCTCGAGGCACACGTCGAGCGGCGCGCGCTCGACGCCCCCGACGACGACCGCCGCGAGCGGCTGGGCCGGCTGCGCGAGTACGCCATGGTGGCGACGCTCGCACACACCGGGATCCGCGGCGCCGAGCTGTTCCGGGTGCCAGAAGACGACCGCCGCCAGGGCGCTCGCTGGAAGGACGTCGACTTCTACGCCGGCACTGTCTGCGTGCTCGGAAAGGCGGGCCGCCACGAGGACGTCGTCCTGCCGGCGCCGGCCCGGACGCCGCTTCGTCGCTACTGGATCGCCCTCGATCCGCCGACCCCCGACTGGCCGCTGTTTCCGACCCGCCACGCGCCGTCGATCGCCGCCCGGGTCAGAGAGAGCCTGGAGGAGCGTGGCCTCGACGGGGCAGAAGTGGAGTCCCTGCTCGCCTCACGGACGGCGATCGAGCTCGCCAGAGAGCGGGCGATCGCGCCGCCGGCGATCACGACCGAGGGCGCTCGATCGATCCTCAGACGCCTCTGTGGGGACGCTGGCGTCGACGTCGACGGCGACTACCTGAAACCCAGGGGGGCACGACGCGGGCTCGGTGACCACCCCCGGCGCCGGGAGGCGAGCCCCTCCCGGAGCCCGCCCCGTGAGGACTTCCGCGAGCGGTCGATCGCGGTCGTCGAGTCCGACGAGGACGAGGTGTGACGTCGTGAACCGCCGTCGCGCCAGGTCGGTCATCCACCGCCGGCACACCTGGTCGATCCGTTCACCCCGTCGCGGTCGGCTGCGCCCGACCCGTCGCAGCCTCCGGCTCGACGAGGAGGTCGGCGACGAACGGGACGACGTCGATTTTCTCCTCGAGCAGCCTGCGTCGTCTGTGGCGCCACGTCGCCGCCAGCTCCGAATCGGCGACCCACTCGCGGGCGATCGAGAGCCCCTCTTCCTCGTCGGCGGTCGAACGAACCAGCCCGTACTCGGCGAGCTCGAGGAAGTTGCTGAGATCCGCCTCGTGGTCGGCGAACGACTGGACGCGCAACGACGGGGTGGCCAAGAGCGCGGCCTCGGTCGCCATCGTCGCGGAGTCCCCGGCGTACCAGTCGGCGAAGTAGAGCAGATCGTGGATCAGCTCCGGAGGCACCGGCAGCTGGCAGGACGCGAGCGCCGGCGGGAGCGGGTCGGTGCTCGTGACGAACACGTCGCCGGCGTCGGCGAACGTCGAGACGAGTCGCCCTTTACCCGCCGGCGAGAGGCCGGCCTCGCCGACGTCGTGGAGCGCGTCCCACCGCTTGAACCGGAGAACCGCGTACGGCGCCTCCGGCTCGACGCCGTGTGCGCGCAGCCGATCCGGCGAGGGCTCGAAGCGTTCGGGGTGGAGGTACGCGAGCTCGTGGTAGCCGTCGTACCGGCGGTGGCCGTCGCCGAGGTCCTCCCCGAACTGCCGTGGAGTGGCGACGACGTCAGCGAAGGGGACGGTGATCCGGTGGGAGGCGATCCCCTCGTTGTCGAGGAAGACGACGCTCCTGGCGCCGACCAACCTGGCGACGTGGGAGACGGCGACGCCGCCGATCGCGGTCATCACGTCGGGCTCGATCGCGCGTGCGCGTCGGAGCAGACGCCACTCGTAGGTCAGCTGGGCCCGTGCCAGCCCGGCGAGTGAGGCCTGGGGGCCGGCCAGCACCTCGTGGGGAACGCCGTACCGCTCGAGCAGCGGCACCGCGAGGTCGTTCTCGCGGGCGAAGACGAACACCTCGTGGCCCCGATCGGTCAACAGGCCGATGACGTTGCGGTAGAAGTGGACGTGTGCGGGGTGTTGGATCGTGATTATGACCCTCATTCGACGCTCACCACCAGCTCCTCGTTCTCGGCCCGATCTACGCTCATCGCGGCCAGCGTCGCGAGCGCCGACAGCCAGAGGAACGCGAGCGGGGCCGCGACCGACCGATCCCGGGAGCCGACGGCCCGAACGAGCACTCCGAGGGCGACGGCGAGGCCGGCGACCCCGAGCGCGTAGACGAACACCAGGGGATGAAAGTCCCTGAGCAGGTATCGCACGGCGAGGCGCCGGAGAAACCGCCGGAGCAACAGCCAGGAGAGCGCAGGCACGAACGACCGGTAGCTGATGTGGCTTCGCTCGTCGCCGTAGACCGCGGACATCGAGACGTCGGCGACCCGAAAGCCGTGGGCGTTGAGCGCCACAAGCATGTCGTTCGAGAATCCATACCGGGGGTACAACGCCTCGAGGTCGAGCCGTTCGAGCGCCGTGAGCGAGATCGCGGTGTAGCCGTTCTGGGGATCCATCAGCCGCCAGTAGCCGCTGGCGACTTTCGTCAGGTACGACAGCAGGAGGTTGCCAAAGAGCCGCCAGCGGGACATCGACGAGCGGTCGGCGCCGTAGAGCCGGTTGCCCTTGGCGTAGGCCGCCTCCCCGTCGACGACCGGATCGAGCACCGACGCCAGGCGATCCGGATCCATCTGGCCGTCGCCGGCCATCACCGCGGTGACGTCGATCCCGTCCTCGCGGGCGTGGCGGTAGCCCCGGACGATCGTTCCGCCGACGCCGCGGTTCTCCTCGTTCCGGAGCGCAACCACCGTCGGGGAGTCCCCCCCGTCCGTGACGGCGCCTTCCTCGGTCACGGGCCGTTCGTCGGCGTCGCGGTCGCCCGAGCCGTCCCGCGCTCCGCTCTCTCCGTCTTCCCGTGCTCCGCTCTCGCCGTCCTCCTGCACTCCGCCTTCACCGTCCCGTGATCCCGGTGACCCTCCCCGATTCCGCCGATCGGCGTGACGGCGGATCTCCGCCCAGGTGCCGTCGGTAGAGCGGTCGTCGATCGCGTAGATCCGATCGACGTACCCGGGGACGGTGTCGATGACTTCGCCGACGAACCCCTCCTCGTTGTACGCCGGTACGACGACCCCGACGGTGTGTCCCTCGTACATCGGTTCAGGTCCGGTCGGTCGGCGGTCGGCCTGCGGAACAGTTGTCGCTCATTCACCGCCATCGACCGGGACGCACGCCTTTGTTATGCCCGTCTTGTGTTCCCGTAGCGTCGTACTACGGGCCGACGGGACGGCCCCCACGGCGCCTCGGTCGGCACGCGAGCGGACCGCGGACAGCCGATCCCTACCGGCTCGACGGGGACGACGGTCGACCACCAGGGATCGCGTGGCTCGACCGTCGTAGAGGTCGTGTGGCCCCCGACCGTCGTGACCCGTCTGCTCTGTAGGATCGTCAAACTGGAGAGCGATGACCTCCGTGAAGTATCTCGGGGACAAGCCCCGTGCTCCACCGTTTTGTCCACGCCGTCCGGAAACGGACGGATGGACGCAGGCGAATTTAATCCCCCTCGAGCTCCCCGAAATGGGTCGGCTGGAATTGACGCCCGATTCACCCTCGGGGTCAACTGGTTCGGGAGACGGAGTCGCTCGTCATCACTGAAGACGCAATCTTCCGAACGACCCCGAGACACTCCCGCTGTACCTCTGTAGAAAGCGAAACGACAGAGCGTTCCGAGTTCTGAAAGCAGTCGCTTCCCGAACGCCGGCTGGCTCGAATCCACCACTACGCTGTGGCCTAGGATCGGCTCAACACGATCTTGATGCGTCCGCCTCCTCGACCCGTTCGACTTGGTCACCCCTGGGCGACCGTAACGGGGGTCGATCCCCGCCGTTCGGTACGGCCGAGGAGCCTCGAGCGTTGAGCTCTCCCCTGGAGCGTCTCCGTACGGTCGGCGGCGTCTGCGGGGATATCGGCGTGCAGTCGAACACGCAGTATCGGATGTGCCGTGACATCGCGTCGTTCTCGAAAGATAGCGCACTCTACAGCCGGTATTTCGTTTCGGTCACTCCAGATCGAACCGATCGTTCCGCATCACCTTGCTCCACGCCCCGACGAAGTCCTCGACGAGTTTCTCTTCGCCGTCCCGGGCGGCGTAGACTTCCGACAGCGCACGGAGACGGGAGTTCGACCCGAAGATGAGATCGACACGGGTCCCCTCCCACTCGACGTCGCCGGTCTCCCTGTCACGGAGCTCGTACTGATTGTCCGCATCGGTTGGCTCCCACACGTACTCCATCGAGAGGACGGTCTCGAAGAAATCGTTGTTCAGGGTCCCGGGTTCGTCGGTAAAGACGCCGAGCCGTGAGTCGTCGTAGTTCGTGCCGATCGTGCGCATGCCGCCGAGAAGGGCGGTCATCTCCGGTGCATCCAGGTCGAGGAGGTCGGCCCTGTCGACGAGCATCTCCTCGGGTCGTTTGTAGGCATCGTCGGTGTAGTAGTTGCGGAAGCCGTCGGCATCGGGTTTGAGTGCCTGGAACGATTCGACGTCGGTCTGTTCCTGTGAGGCGTCGGTCCGGCCGGGTTCGAACGGGACTTCGACGTCGTAGCCGGCGTTTGCTGCGGCCCGTTCGACTGCCGCGTTCCCACCGAGCACGATGAGATCAGCGAGCGACACGCGAGTCTCGTCGGACCGGGCAGCGTTAAACTCCGCTCGGACGTCCTCGAGCGTCCCGAGAACGGTCTCGAGTTGCGCCGGGTCGTTGACTTCCCAGTCGTTGTGTGGTTCGAGTCGGATGCGAGCGCCGTTGACACCGCCACGCTTGTCGCTGTCGCGGTAGGTCGAGGCGGCCGCCCACGCCGTCTCGACCAGTTGTGAGACCGACAGGTCGGTGGCGAGGATCTCCTCTTTGAGGTGGGCTGCCTGCTCGTCGTCGATCAGGGCGTGGTCGACCGCCGGGAGTGGGTCCTGCCAGAGCATCTCCTCGTCGGGAACTTCCGGTCCGAGCAGGCGGGAAGTCGGACCCATATCGCGGTGAATCAGCTTGTACCACGCCTTCGCAAAGCTGATCCCGAACTCCATCGGGTTCTCCTGGAACCGCTCGAGGATCTCCCGGTAGTCCGGGTCCCGCTTCAGGGCGACGTCCGTCGTCAGCATCATCGGGGTTGCGCTCTCGGTGGCGTCGTGGGCGGGCTCTGCGGAGCCGTGTACGTCCTCGTCTTTCGGCTGCCACTGCCAGGCCCCGCCAGGGCCTTTGTGTGGCTCCCACTCGTAGTCGAGCAGCAGATCGACGTATTCCATATCCCAGCTCGTCGGGGACTGGGTCCACGGCCCTTCGATGCCGCTGGTGATCGTGTCGGCTCCCTTCCCGTCGCCGTACTCGTTCTCCCAGCCGAGACCCTGCTGTTCGATCGGTGCCGCTTCGGGCTCAGCACCGAGGTTCTCGTCCGAATCGGCACCATGTACCTTTCCGAACGTGTGGCCGCCAGCGCAGAGAGCGACGGTTTCCTCGTCGTTCATCGCCATCCGGTCGAACGACTGGCGGATGTATTTCGCAGACTCCATCGGGTCCGGTTGGCCACCGGGACCTTCCGGGTTCACGTAGATCAGGCCCATGTGGTCGGCGGCGAACGGCCCTTCGATGGTCCCGTCATCGTCGTGGCGCTTGTCTTCGAGCATCTGTTCTTCCGGCCCCCAGTCGACGGCCTTGTTCGGCTCGTAGACGTCTTCACGTCCACCGCCGAAGCCGAAGGTTTCGAACCCCATCGACTCCATGGCGACGTTGCCGGCGAGAACGAGGAGGTCCGCCCAGGAGAGTTTGCGGCCGTACTTGAGTTTGACAGGCTCGAGCAGACGACGAGCCTTGTCGAGATTCGCATTGTCGGGCCAACTGTTAACCGGGGCAAACCGCTGGGTGCCGCCGGACGTCCCGCCACGGCCGTCAGTAGTGCGGTAGGTGCCGGCCTGGTGCCAGGTCATCCTGATGATGAGCGGACCGTAATGACCGTAATCCGCCGGCCACCACTCCTGTGAATCGGTCAACACGTTTTCGATGTCCGCTTTCACTTGTTCGAAGTCGAGGGACTGAAACGCTTCCGCGTAGTCGAAATCATCACCGTACGGATCCACCGGCCGGGCGTTCTGGTCGAGCATCCCCAGGTCCAGCTGGTTCGGCCACCAGTCCTGGGTCGTCTCTCCCTCCATCGCATTCTCTCCTGACATGTGCGTATCCAGTAAAACACACGCACCCAGCCATGATGAGTCCTGGTTTAGCATGTGCTAATAGCGCTCCGCACGAGTCACAGCGTCGAATCGGAGCTACGATCGTCCGTGTTCCCGGTCCGTCGCCTTTGTCACCAAACCACAAATTATAGCCGGCTTTTCCTCAGTAGGTAGTGAAAACCACACAGTTCCGGGCTCTCTGTCGGGATCAGTGGTCGTTCAGGACGAGCGGAGAACCCCCTCTTGCGACAGCGATTTACCAGCACAGGTTTTAGCAAAAACCAACATGAACTCCGAATCTACGACGGTCGAGGAGACACGTGAGTTCGAGTTCGTTCTTCAGTTCGAATCAGGGGCCGACGAGTTGATGGACGTTTTCAGACGGCACGACTCCCTTTCGTTGTGGTCGTCCGCGATCTTCGTGGGCAACGATCACATGTGGCGGCTCGACCACGCTAAAGGGCTACGTGAGGCGTTGAGCGATTTCGACGAGGTGTTCCTGGACGATACTCGTTGCAACGAGTGTTTTGATGTCGATCAGTGTGACACCGGGCGTACGTATCACGTTCTTGACCGTCGAAAGACCAGTCGGACTGTTTACACTCTCCGTCACGAAATCGAAGCGTGTCGCTCAGTACCCTACTTTATCCTCAACCACGTCCGGAGAGGGGTCGTGTTCGAATCCCGGCGAGTTGGCAACGAGTACCGCTGGCGTGTTCTTTTCCCTGGCAGCCATCCTGTCGGTGAGATCTACGACTCGATAGAATCGCACCTCCGCGATGGAGTGTCGCTCTCGTTATCCCACATTACCAGCGCCGGTAACTGGAACGCAACCGAGAGGATCATCTCGGACTTCTCACCGGAGCACTGGCAGGTATTGCAGGCTGCCGTCTCCCACGGCTACTACGAACGACCACGGGAGGTTTCCGTTTCCGATCTGGCATCAGCATTGGACGAACCTCGGTCAACTGTGCAGTACCGTCTCCGGACCGCTGAGGACCGTATCGTCTCTCAGTTCGTACGACAAACGCTCTGAGTTACTGGTCTACGCCTTGACCCTCGGTTGGGTAGCGGTAGCGAGCCCCCCTTGGCGTGTCGGTCGCGGTTAGTGTATCCTCCGAGCGTCGTCGATCGACCGTCCCAACACCGGTGGCGGGGAGTGACCGGATCCAACAGGTGAGAGCGGGCCCGCCGGGCGTAGTGGCTTGAGGGCTGGTCACGGTCGAATCCCGTCGAATCGATGACGGCGTGGCCACTGCGTTTCTCGGCCGATCCGTCCAGAAACGCACGGCACGTCTTCATCGGGATCCGTTCGAACCACTCACGGAGAACGGTGAACTGAGGAAGGCGTGTGAGCCCGATTTCTTCGAGGATGCCGGACAGAGCTGGTCTATCGTCCGGCAGTAGGACTTTTCGAGTCCGATTCGGGGTGTCTGCGGGAATCGCCCACTCGGCGAACCCGCCACCCCCCTCGGGGTCGGCGGGTTCGTCCGTGCTCTCGACGACGTTCCCTTTTAGCTGATTGCAGGCGCTACGCCCCCTTCCTCAAGGAGCGTTCATGAGAACGGAGTTCTCGGACAGCCCAGCAGACATCGTATATTTCTGGTATGCGAACGAATCGCCCCACGGTTCGTCAACGCCGTCTTCGTTTCACTGTCTCCGTGCCGGGTATGTACAACACTGCCGGTCGAAGACCGGGGGTGTGATGGTAGCTACCCATCGTCTCGGCCTGGAGTCCGAGAAAAAGGCGGCCAGGATAAATCTCGCCATCACGAGAGAGTCCGTCTCTCGGACGGCCCCACCCTCAGCGAGAGCGTCAGCGCGAGCAGGGTAGGGTCGTTCACCTTCTGGGACCGATCCTCGGGGGAAGAGGCGGAATGCCGAGGCCACAGCACTCTGCCTTCCGCGGAGACCTCTCGATCGAGGCGGTGTCGTCTAGCGATCCTACGGAGGACCCGTCAAAACGAGATGTGGGAGCTCGAGGACGGGCTCTCACCGTCGTCGATCCCGCCCTCGTGTTCGAACGTGAGCCCGTCGTCGATCAGGAAGACGTCCCCGTGACGGACGGCGAGCTCGACGCCGACGAGTTCGGTGTCCCTCGCCGGGCCGTCCGCACAGGCCCCCGAACAGGCGTCGAAGTGCGAGCCGTGTCGCGGACAGACGACCTCGCCGTCACGGATCGTGACCCCACGCCCCGTGTCGAGACGCTGTGGCTCGTGGGTACAGCGGTTGATCCACCCCTCGACGCCCTCGGCACACGGAACGAGGATCGCCTCCTCTGTGGCGTCGTGTCGGTCCCGGACTGTAAACAGCCAGGAGCCCTCCTCGCGGACCCGGTCGACGGAGGTGAGCAGCGTCGGGCGTCCCATGATCGCCCGTTGGACCCGGCACAGTTGACTCTTTCCGATCGATCACCGTCCGATCGATCACCGTCCGATCGATCACCGTCCGAGCGGGAGCCACCGGTCGACCCCGGGGCCGAACTCGGCGGCCATCCGCGCGTCCGCCTCGGTGAACGCGTCGAGCGCGACGAGCGACGAGACGTAGACGCCGCCGACGACGACCGGGAGGGTCGCGACCACCAAGACGTTCGGCAGCGAAAAGAGGACGAGTGGTAACCCCGCGAGGGTGGCCGGAACCCCCGCGAGAAACACCTTCCCGAACTCGCTGGTGAACGGGTGGATCCGGTCGTAGTGGTAGAGTTCGACGATCGTCATCGCCCCCACGAGGACGAGTGCGGTCGCCGAGCCGATCGCCGCGCCCTCGATGCCGAACGTCGGCACGAGCGCGATCGAGACGAGGAAGTTCGCGCCGAACAGCACGGACGTGTTGAGAAAGACGAGCCGCGGGTAGCCCATCCCCTGTAACAGCGTCCCGTCGGGTCCGCCGAACGTCACGTTGAACAGGAAGGCGACACAGAGGGTGGCGACGACGGCGTTGGCAGCGGCGTACTGTGGCGTGTACAACACCGCGAGAAACGAGCTCGCCCCGAGCGAGAGGACGATCGCGATCGGGAGCGTGAAGCCGGCGATCCAGCGGGCGGCGATCCGGAACCGCTGTTCGACCAGATCGGTGTCTTCCTTTCGCTCGGCGATCAGGGGCTTGAAGACCGGAGCGAGCGAGTTGAAGATGATCAAAAGCGCCGAGCCGAGCATGTAGCCGACCCGGTAGATCCCGACGTCGTCGGCGTCGAGGAAGAAACCGAGCACGAAGTAGTCGACGTGGCCCATCAGGACGTAGACGACGCTGGTCATCGCCAGGGGAACCGAGTATCGAACCAGCGGGCCGGCCGCCACCAGCTCGGTCTCGGCGGCGACGATCCGCCAGGCCCGGTAAGTGAAGAGGATCGCACCGACGGTGATCGCCACGAGCAGGCCGACGACGTAGCCGCCGATGAGCGCGAACAACCCGAGCCCGGCGAACAGGAACACCGCAGTGGCGAGAAAACGGACGATCGGCCTGACGAGATCACGCATGATCACGCGGTACTGGAGTTTCTTGATGCTGTAGTAGGAGGTCAACAGGACGTTGTAGATCGCCAGCATCGGAACGGTGAAACTGAGCACGACGAGTGCGACCGCCAGGGAGGGCTCCCCGAAGAACCGCCCGACCGTCGACGCGGCCACCGCCAGTGCGATCGCGACGGCCGTCGCGGTGGCGATCACCGTTATCGTGACCTGGAAGATCACCCCCTTCGCCTTCCCGTACTCGTCGTCGGCGAGGTACTGGGGGACGAAGTAGTCGATCGCCAGCGGCAAGCCGAGGTTCGCGAACACCTGCGCGAAGAGGATGACCGACGTCGCGAGGACGAACAGGCCGTATATCGACGGGCTCACGAAGCGGGTCATCAACATCACGATCGCGAAGCCGAGCACCCCGTTGACGACGTTGCCGACGAACGTGATCGAGCCCTGGCGAGCCAGCACCGACACGCCGTCGTCGCGATCGGGATCGGTCGTGACCCCCTCGTCAGGATCGGGATCGGTCGTAACCCCTTCGTCAGGATCGCGATCGGTCGTAACCCCTTCGTCAGGATCAGGATCGGTCATAACCCCCTCGTCGGGAGCGGTCGTGACTCCCTCGTCGCGATCGGTGGTGGTACCCCGGAGACGTGGCTCGCGTCCGTTCGAGAGTCGGTCGGGGGGGAGTCGGCGTACATCGACACTACAGCCCCATCGTCGGCTCCAGCTCGTAGTCGTCGACCTCGGCTGCCCGCTCGCCGAAGTGTGGATACTCGATCTCGAAGTGCCACTGTTCGCCGGAGGTGACGTCCTCGACGTTCTCGATCACCGTCTCCAGCTCCTCACCGTCAGCATCGAGGAAGGCCGCGCTGATCTCGACGTAGCTGAGCTCACGGTCGCCGACGTTCTCGAGGACGCCGACGACGAACACGCGTTCTTCCTCGGTGCCGACGTTCTCCCGGCCGAGCTCGTCGT
Organism: Natrialbaceae archaeon; assembly: GCA_003552885.1. Taxonomy (GTDB): domain Archaea; phylum Halobacteriota; class Halobacteria; order Halobacteriales; family Natrialbaceae; genus Tc-Br11-E2g8. The sequence continues at coordinate 16,538 of PUPA01000043.1, read as the reverse complement.
GGACCACCTCGAGGTCCGGGGGGTCGGTGATCCCGTCGCCGTTGCCCTCGAACGGCGAGAGACAGCCCGCGAGCGCGCCGACGCCGACGACGAAGAAGCTGCGACGGTCCATCTTGCACACACGTTTGTACGGCCGTAGCTTGAGAGTTCGGGACCAGAGCCACGCGCCGGATCTCGGCGTGTCAGTGGCCCTAAGGCGCTCAAAAGCGGAAGTGACGCGTGCGACCAGCACGCTCGACGGGCGGGGAATCCCCGACACCCCCGGCGTACGGGGCATCCCCGACACCCCCGACGTACGGGAGGCCCGCGAGCACGGCCAGGTGGTGGACCGAACGGACGCCGAACGGTGCGGTGCCCGCAGACGACCGATCGCTCGTCCGAGCCCGTCCAGTGATCGGTCGTTCGTCCGAGTCCCGTCGATCGGCCGTCCGTCGGTCAGCCGTAGAGCCGGCGGTGTTGGACCTTCATACACCGGTCGGAGACGACCGAGAGCCCGGCATCCGCCGCTCGCTCGGTGGCCACCGGATCGTCGATCCCGAGCTGGGTCCAGACGACGCGAACGTCCCCGCGCTCGATCGCCTCCTCGACGATCCCCGCGACCTCTTCGCTCGGCCGGAAGACACAGACGACCTCGACGTCCCCCTCTACGTCTCCGAGGGAGTCGTACGCGCGACGGTCGAAGATCGTCTCGGCGAACGGGTTGACCGGCACCACCTCGTATCCCCGTTCGCGCAGGTACGCCGGGACGTCGTGAGCGGCTTTCCCCGGGGTCGACGAACAGCCGACCACCGCGACCGTCTCGAGCCCGAGGATCTCCCGTAACTCCGCGTCACTCTCGACTGACATGGTCGAGCCGAGGGGCGTCGGAGTTATAACTCCCGTGTCGGCTCGGGCTGGGTCGGAGCCCGCGTGTCGCCCCGGGTTGAGTCGGAGCCCGCGTGTCGCCCCGGGTTACAGCCCGCTGGTCCGGACCGTCGGCTCCCCGTCGTCGAGCTCGACGACGGCGTCGAACAGCTGTTTGAGGGTGTTCATAGTCTGCTCGTCGTGGGCCGTCGAGTCGATGACGTAGATGCCCACGGCGTCGGCGCTCCGGATTCGGCCGGTGAACACGTGGAGGAATCGAAACACCGTCTGGAGGTTCGAGTGCGTGAGCAGCGTCGACACCGAGTGCAGCAGAATCCGGTTTTCGGTCAGACCACGCCCGCCGCGAAACTCCTCTAAGAACTCCGAGAGTTTGATGCCGATGCCGGTCATGTCTACCGGCGAGGAGGCGTACTTGACCGTCGAGTCGTCCTCGACCGCGCCGATCCCGCGCTGTTTGGTCACACAGTCGACGACGCCGATCGGCGGCTCCCCCTCGACGAGGTCGGCGAACGCCGAGAGCACCTCCTCGGCGCCGTCTTCCGTCGTGACGACGATCGATCCCTCGCCGCCGTTCGCACCGACCGCGAGGAGCTCGTAGGCCAGCTCGCGTTTGCCACTCGGTGAAGCGGCCGAGATGAGCACGTTCGTTCCCGGGCGAAGTTCGGTGTCCGGGAGGACGTCTGGGAGCTCGTACATGGGTTGGGCGGCCGACGGCGTCGGCACTACTGTGTGAAGGTGTGAGGATCCAGGTTATATTCCTTTTGATCAGACGGACGGGCGACCGCGTCAGCTCGGAGCCAGCCAGGCCAGGTCGGCCGCGCCGCGACCCGCGACGAACGCCAGCGTCGCGAGGAACATCCCGTACTTGACCCGCCGTTGGCCGACCGCGGGATCCGCGAAGCTCCGAACTGCGCCGGCGAGCATGACCGCCGCCGCAGGTACCACGAGCGCCAGGTAGGCGCCACCGAACGGGCCATAGAGGTACGGAAGCGGGATCGCCAGTACCGACGCGACCAGCGCAGCCAGGCCGACGGCGAGCGCACGCCGCCTGCCGACGGCGATCGGCAGCGTGTTCAGCCCCTCCTCGCGGTCGCCCGCCACGTCCTCGACGTCTTTTATGACCTCGCGGCTGAACGTCGCCAACCCGGCGAGGACGAAGAGGACGGCCGCAGTCCGGACGTCGCCCACCGCGGCCGCCCCGAACAGGAACGTGCTGCCGACCAGATACGCCACGAGCGCGTTTCCGGCCCCGGGAGTGCCCTTGAACAGCTCCGTGTACGCCACCAGCGCCAGCAGGTTCACCACCGCGATGGCGACCGCGAGCGCCGGCAACGTGAGCGCCAGAGCGATGGCGACCGCGAAGAGAACGACGCCGAGAGCCACGGCGCCACGCGGGCTAACCGCCCCGCGCGGAATCGCCCGATCGGGCCGATTGATCCGGTCGATCTCCCGGTCGAAGTAGTCGTTTATCGCGTTCCCGGCACCGGTCGCGAGCACCGTCGCGCCGACCGCCGCCGCCACCGCCGCCGGGTGGTCGCCGAGCCCGCCGGCGACGTAGGCGCCGACGAACGTCAACACGCCGGCGGCGACCGAGTTCGCCGGCCGCGTCAGCTCGAACAGGCCGACAGCAGTCTCCCGGGCGTCCATTGTCCGGTGTGGAAAACGCCGGCAAATAAACGATCCGGTCCGCCTCCGTCAGCGCCACTCCTCGAGATCACGGAGGTCCCTGCGGGGGACCGAGATCCACCGGGTGAGCCGTTCGTCGCCGGTGGCCTCGGCCGGAACGAACGTCCACCACTCCCCATCTACGAGCAACTCGAGTGGCTCACCCTCATCGTCCGACCGACCGACGGCTGGGTCGTCCAGAGTCATGGCTCGGTTCGAGGGACGACCACCTCGGATATAACGACCCTGGTGGGTTCCAAACCGCGGGAACCGTCGACGGGACGGTCGGCCGAGACCGCACCGAACCGAGCGACTTATACGGAGCCGAGTGAAACTGACGGCCGCTGGGCGCTTAGCTCAGTCTGGACAGAGTGCTTGGCTTCGGACCAAGTTGTCGCGGGTTCAAATCCTGCAGCGCCCATCCGAAATTTACTATCGCGCCTGTGGAGACTGCGCTCCCTGTGGATACGTCCGTATCTTCAAAGCGCGTCGTCGACGAGTGTTCGGGTGAGGCCGGCACAGTCCGCGTGAGTGGAGGGCTCGGAAGAACGGCTCCACGCGATTTCGAGGATTGGTTGGCTTTTCGATCGGAGAGATCATCGCACGGCTGTCGACTAGTCCAGCGATTCCAGAAACGAAGACAGGATTTCGTTGAAGACCGTCGGATTGTCGTGGTTCACCAGGTGTCCCGCATCCGGCACGGTCTCGTACTCGCTGTCGAGGAGGGTTTCGTCCCACTCTCTCGCCTTCTTCCGGAGCCAGAAGTGCTCCTCTTCACCGACCACGACCAGCTGTGGGTGCTCGGTTGGTTCGGGAATCCCGTCTCCGAGGTCGCCGAGGAGTGCTCGTTCGAGAGACACCATGTTCTCCTTCCCGGTCCGTGCACTCGCCCGTCTCGCGTACGCTCGGGCCTCGGGGCTTCGAGCGACGAACCGACCAAACAGGTCACACAGCAGTCGTTCGGGCATCCGCTTCAATGCCCACACGTGCAACCCCATCAGTTTGATCGTGTGGTCGGAAACCCCCCCGTACAGCGGGAAGCCACCGACGTGAACGAGGGCACGAACGCGGTCGGGGTGGTGGTACGCGACGTACTGGCTCAACAGGCTCCCCATCGACTGGCCGACCAGAACGGCCCGGTCCACCCCTTGCTCGTCCAGTACGTCGAGCAAACTCTGGGAGGCGACGTCGAATCGCGCTGGATCGCTCGACTCGGCGGAGTCACCACACCCGGGGAGGTCCCACGAGAGGACTCGATAGGACTCCGACAGCGTGGCGACCTGTTCCCGCCACGTCCCGCGGTCGAGGGCGAACCCGTGGGTGAACACCACCGGAGTCGCGTCTTCGGGCCCGACCACTTCGTACTGGACGGTCCCGTACTCACCTTCGACTGGAGGTGTTGCCGTGGGCTTCGAACGCAAACGGCGGAGGGCGACTGCGAGCGCCCCGACCCCGAGCGCGGGAGCGATCACGCCACCCCACTTCATCGGGATGTCCCGTCTCCCTTCGGGGTAGGGTGATGTGTCGGGGTCGAAGTACGGCGCCAGCCGATCCATCGCGTCGGTCGTTCCACCGCCGCCTTCGACGATCGACACCAACCCATCGAAGAGGTGCGTCATCTCCTCTCGACCGGCACGGGTGTGGCCCTCGATCGAGATCTTCGCGTACTCGGTGCGCATCAGCCACCCGATGGCCCACACGCAGACGGGTTCCGGAACGTACTCGAACCCCCGCACAACCCGGGGGCTCGGCGAATAGCCGGCCTCACGTAATCCCCGCAACGCTTCTTTCGTCGCGCGAACGGAGAGCACCAGCAAGTCCCTCGTCTCACCGAGTCGTCTCATTTCGGTGTCAGCGGCATACAGCGCAGGGGCCAGTCCGGAGATGAGCAGCGCGACGTGGTACTTCAGCCACTCGTCCATATCCGTCCTGATCTCGACGTCGTATCCTCGCATGTCCGAGAGCACTGCCGCCACCTCTCGGGTTCTGGGACGGATCGTTCCGTCGGCCTCCCCGATCGGGATGGTGTACTCGTTCTGTTCGTCGATCGGGAGCACGCACACGACGTGTCCGTCTCGTTTGCCACCGGGGTACGGGAATCCCAACATCACGCGCTCGTTGCCGAGCACCCGGACCATCTCCTCGGGTCCGTTTACGGCGTTTCCCATGAAGCAGACCGTCTGGACGTGTTCGTTTTCCGCCAACGTATCCAGAATCCCGGTGAACTGGTGCTCGCCCATAACGATCAGGACGAGATCGTAGTCGTCGTCGGCCTCGAACGTCTCTACTACGGGAACGTGAGCGACGTCCACCCTGTCAGCACCCTGCTCGTGGACGACGACCCCGTGTTCTCTCAGGTCCGCCAACCGCTGCCCTCTGGCCAGAAGAGAGACGTCGTGTCCCGCTTCGTGGAGTCGTGTCGCTTTCAGGCTTCCCAGCGGTCCTGCGCCGAAGACCAGGATCCTCATGGCCGTTGCCCCGGACCGGTGGAACGACACCGATCGTCCGTACCGACACGGTTTCGAGACGGTCCGGGGCGGTGGATTCGATTGGAGCTCCGACCGGGCGTAGAGCACATGGGTTCATCCACGGCAGTGCGCTAAATAAAGGGGTGTGCTGGGTTTCACCTACGACGTGAGATCGGTGTAAGACGAAAGAGCCGGCGTTTCGACGGATCGGGAGGCGTTCTGGATGCGACGACTGGCTCCTCGAACCCGCCGACCCACCGGAGACGGTCGGCGAGCCAGCGGTGACGACGTCGACTGACCGACCCTACTGAGCTATCCGTTCCCACCGCGGCCATCGCCGTCTGTTACGGATCGCTCGCCGGGAGCGTGGATCGGGAATCGTCAAACCGCTCTTTCGTGACCGACCACCCCGGTGAGCGCGTTCGATCACGGATAGGCGTACACCACCTCCATCGGCAGGGCACCGGTCGGATCCCCCGGATCGCCGTCGGGCCATCCGTCGGGGAGCGTTCGTAACGGCCGGGTCTTCGGACTGGCGGTGAGCGCCAGTGTGAACGCGTCGACGACATCGTCGTTGCCGACCGCGGTGTCGAGGCCGGTTGCAGCGTCGCGGACGTCGTCGACGACCGTACCGTCTGTGGCCTCGAGTATCCCGATCCGTTCCCAGAACGCGGCGGCCGGCTGGCCCGTCTTCGAGTACGTCGTGGCTGATTCGCCGTTCAACGCCCAGAAGCAGAGTTCGGGGTGGGCCTCGCGGATCGTGCCGACGGCCTCCGGCGCCGTCCCGCGGAGGAAGGTGTCGAGTTCGGCGATCTTGTCGGCGATGCCCCACGACTGGACGCCGAGACTGCCGTCTGTGCGTTCTTCCTGTGTTCGTTTTGCGCTCTCGTAACACTCCTCGTGGACGGCCGCCCGCACGGGGACGGAGAACACACTGGAGTGGCGCTCCGGACTCAGCCTTTCGCGGGCGGCGTCGTCACACGGGCGTTTCGCGTTCGAGCGCTCCCGGAGCCCGATCGGCACGTCGATCAGGATCACGTCTGCCACGTCACCGTGGGCCGTCCACAGCTCTTCGACGTCTCCGTACAGACCGGAGCCTCGGTAGCCGTCCTCGTCGAACAGCACGGCGATCCATCCCGCCGGACATCCGTCGACGCCGACGTACATGCCCCGTCCCTCGTGGCTCCAGCTACATCAGTGGAGGGGCAGACGGTGGAGGGTCGTTCGGCGGGGTCGCTCCGGACGGGACCGCGGTGGGTCCCCCCTCGCCGGGGGCACACGGCGTGGGGGCGACGGGCGGGGCTGGCGGGGCCCACGGTCGGGACGGCCGCGAGCCGACAGTTGCGTATAGCTACATGTGATTTATTGGCCGGATCCGGCGGGCGGGCGTCACGCCCCTTTTACGTGCGCGATTGCTACCCCGGCCATGGTGCGGAACGTCGCCGAGCTCCTACCCGAACTCGAGCCGGAGGACTTCTATCTGCTCTCCGGGGTCGAACAGGGGATGCGCTTCTCCCAGTGGGTCAAACGCGGGAAGCTCCCCTCCTTTTCGGGGTTGACTCCCGAGGAGGTCGACTACCGTCTCGAGCGGTGTCTCAAACGCGGCCTGATCGAGAAAAAGACCATCCAGTACGAGGGGTACTCCCTCCAGTTCGAAGGGTACGACGCCCTGGCCCTCCGGGCGCTCGTCGAGCGCGAGACGGTCGCCGAGTTCGGGGCTCCCCTCGGTGTGGGGAAAGAGAGCGACGTCTACGAGGTCCGATCGTACAAACCCCTCGCGCTGAAGTACCACCGCGAGGGGTACACGAACTTCCGGGAGGTCCACCGCGAACGCGATTACGCCTCCGAGAACCGTCACGTCTCCTGGCTGTACACGGCCCGGAAGGCCGCCGAACGCGAGCACGGGATTCTCGAGGCGCTGTACCCGGAGGTGGCCGTCCCCCGACCGATCGATCAGAACCGCCACGCCATCGTGATGGAGAAGATGGACGGCGTCGAGCTCTCACGGGCGAAACTCGACGACCGACAGGTCGGTGGCGTCCTCGAACTCCTGGTGGCCGAACTCGCGAGTGCCTACGAGCGCGGCTACGTCCACGCCGACGTGAGCGAGTACAACGTGTTCGTCGGGGAGGGTGGCGTGACGGTCTTCGACTGGCCACAGGCGGTCCCGACCGACCACGAGAACGCCCGGGAGTTCCTCGAACGCGACGTGACAAATCTCGTCAACTACTTCGACCGGAAGTACCCCCGGAACCTCCCGGCGGTCGACGCCGCCGAACTCGCCGACGCGATCGCCGAAGGAACGTTCGAGGGGCTCTGAGCCGACGACGATCGGCGGCAGGGATCGACCACGCGCGGGCGCTCTACGGCGCCGATTCGACCAGCTTCGGTTATCCGTGTCGCCCTCGCAATCGGCGAGCGCGATACCCTCGTCACAAAACAATAAACCACATAACGCGATATGAAATGAGGTATCTGTAGTTGCGAATGTCGGGGTGCTCTCGAACGGGATTTCTCGTTCTCATCTACCGCCTGTTTTCAGCCCTCCCGAACGCACGTCACCGCCACGGATTCGATAACACCTCCGGGCACTCGGACTGCGAAGTGTGAGCGATCAGTTGGGATCGTCGGGGGTATCAACCACGCGGCCAAAGAAGAGTACCGCACCGGTCGGTCGGTCACGGATTAGCAATAAGAAGGGGCGATCGACGACCATTTCAAACTCCCCCGGTGGTGGCCCGGAATCTCCCATGATGACGGCAGTTGCGGCTGCCGCTTCTGTTCCTTCTTCATCCACGGAGACAGACGCATCGTGAAGGACATCGTCAATCCACAACCCGCCGCCGTCTACCATTCCGCTGAAATTCGCATCGGGTGTGAACGCGACCTCCACGCTCGTATCTTCGAGCACCTCGGAGAGTCCGTACGACGTCTCGAGTTCGAATCGAGGGAGTTCGATCGTCCCGTACTCCGTGTCGAGTCGAGCGAGCAGCGTGTCGAGGCGATCGGCGTCCAGCTCAGTTTCAAACGTTTCGAACTCCTCGTCAGCCGGGAGGAACACGACCATGCTCGTCTCCGCTCCGATGTACGGAAGTTCGATGAGCTGATGACCGTCGACAGCGGCGTACGGAAACGACTCGGTCTGAGACATCATGGACACCTCACCTGTCGATCCGTCGAGCGTGGTGAAATCGGCGTTGTAGGTGTCCTCCTCGTCAAATTCCTCGAGCCAACCAGCGAGGAAGTAGATCGCGTTCGTCAACACCAGCGGTGGATTCTCGTCGAGATCTCCTTCCGAAACGAGATCATCGATCCGCGCTTCGGTTTCGTCAGCCACCCAGTCGTTGATCACATCGCTGGCCAGCTCGGGATCACTGTAGTCCACCTCGACTGGGAGGGCACCATACTGTGCTTCCATCGTGTCGACGTATCCCTCACGGAGCTCCAGCCCTTCGCGTGGCCACAACGCGTTGGCGACGTTGAGTGCGAACGGATCGCCCCCCTCGTCGTCTTCGTTGCCCCCGCTATCGCCTCGTTCGTCGAGTTCCAGGTCCAAGGCGTTAAATGCGGGGTGGAGGTCGTCTCTGTCGAGGGAGAAGTTGAGTGCGTCAGCCATCGCCTCCTCGGTATCACCGCGAGCACCTGCCCACGTCATCGCCAGCGCCATCGAAATGCTGAACGGCGAAAGGAAGTGATCCGTCTCTGACTCGTCTTCGAGAAGCCGGTCGTACAGGTCGAACGCGAACCGGGTGTTCCCCGCAACGAGCGTGTCGATGGTATCAGCATCGACGTCCGGATCAACTCGGTTTTCAGACGAAGCGGGGTTTGGTTCGTTCTCACTCCCGGTCTCCGAACCGGGTGGGAGATCCGCGAGACAACCCGACAGGCTGGCAAGTACGACACCCGAGAGTGCCAGGAGCTTGCGCCGATTCGCGGCCATACGCCGTGCTCGTCGAGTTGGCAGATAAAATCGGCTCGAGCTGAAAGGCCTCTTGTAGCTACGAGCCACTCGCGCTCGAACCGGCGTTTCACCACCTGGAGCAGGCGAGTGTCTGGATACGAACCGGTGGAACGAACGGTCCCCGGTGGGCTCGTCGGTTCTGCTGCGGCCGGAACGATAGCCGACAGTTATCCGAACGGGCGGCAATTATTACTGCTGTATGAAAAGTTATTACTCGTCGTCGGCCGTCGGGGCGGTCATGGACCGCGAACGATCGATCGAGACGGTGGCCGTAACCGAAGGCGAGGAGCCGTTCAGGGTCGGCAGCGAAAGCGGGGACGTGGTCTCCCCGATCCACCTCGCTTCGACGTTCGCCCTTCCGGGTCTCGACGCCGAGATGAGCCTCGAGGAGGTCGATCCCGACGCCGGGGAGTTCGTCTACTCGCGGCTGTCGAACCCGACCCGCCACGCCCTCGAAAGGCGGATCGCTGCCCTGGAGGGTGGCGAGCACGCGATGGCCTTCTCCTCGGGGACGGCGGCGATCTTCACCACGATCCTCTCGTCAGTCGAGCCGGGGGACCACGTCGTCGCGTTCGAGGACCTCTATGCGGGGACCAAACGGATGCTCACGGACGTCTTCGACTCCCGCCTCGACGTCGCGGTGAGCTACGTCGACGCCACCGACGTCGAGGCGGTCGCGGCCGCGGTGACCGACCGAACCGCGCTCGTCTGGATGGAGTCGCCGACGAACCCCCGGTTCGACCTCTGTGACGTCGCGGGAATCGCCGAGCGCCTCCCGGAGGGAGTCACCTTCGGCGTCGACAACACGTTCGCGAGCCCGTGTTTCCAGCGCCCGCTCGAGCTGGGCGCCGACGTGGTCGCCCACAGCACGACCAAGTTCCTGAACGGCCACTCCGACTCCGTCGGCGGCGCCGTGATCACCGACGACGACGGGCTCGCCGAGGAGCTTCGGTTCCAACAACAGGTCGGCGTCGGCGGCGTGCTCTCGCCGTTCGACAGCTACCTCACCCTCCGCGGGCTGAAGACGCTCCCGACCCGGATGGCACGCCACGAGGAGAACGCGACGGCCATCGCCGAGTTCCTCGAAGGGCGCGAGGAGGTCCGGGCGGTCCACTACCCCGGTCTCGAGAGTCACCCCCAACACGGGCTCGCCCGCGAGCAGATGGACGGCTTCGGGGGGATCCTCTCGTTCGAGCTCGAAGGGGAGCTCGCCGACGCCAAACGCTTCCTGGAGTCACTCGAGGAGTTCACGCTCGCGGTGTCGGTCGGCGGCGTCGAGAGCCTGATCGAGCTGCCGGCGGCGATGACCCACGAGCCACTCCCCAGAGCCGAACGGGAGGCCCTGGGGATCACCGACACGCTGGTTCGCCTCTCGGCGGGCGTCGAGGGGACGGAGGACCTGCTCGCGGACCTCGAGCGCGGCCTCGAAGCGATCGACGCCCCGTCGGCCCCCGCGGACGACTAGCCCCCGTCACGCGATCGGCCGTCCGGTTCAGGTCAGTCGTCGGCTTCGGGCGCCACGGCGTCCGGGAGCCGCCGACGGAGCCGTGCCCGGCCGGCAGCCCCGTACCGACGCTCGAGGCGATCCCAGACGACGATCGTCGACGGCAGGGCCAGGATCGCCGTCGCCCAGGCGTAAAACACCCCGAGTGCGAGCAACAGCCCGTACTCGACGATGAGTGGGATCAAGGCGACGTACAGCACCCCGAGCCCGCTTACCGTGGTGAGCATGCTGCCGGTGAGCGCGCCGCCGGTCCCCCGGATGGTCGTCAGGAGGGCGGCGTCGACGTCCGGGCCGTCCTCGAACTCGTCGACGAACCGGTGCATGAAGTGGACGGTGTAATCGACGCCGAGGCCGATCGAGACCCCCAGTATCGGGGCGTTAAACGGCGAGAGTGCGATCCCGAAGTACCGCATCGAGCCCGCGAGCAAGGCGACGGTGAGCAACACGGGAACGAGGTTGATCACGCCGTAGACGGCCCGCCCCTCGAGGAACCAGTAGGTGATCACGAGGAAGATCGCGGTGAGCACGAACGCCACGAGGAGGCTGTTGACCGCCGACTCGGAGATCCGGTCGGTGACCGCCTGGAAGACGATGTAGTCGCCGGTGGGCACCGCCTCGAGGGCCATCCCGTCGGCGACCGCCTTGGCGGCGGCGACGACCTCGTCGTCCTCGGCGTCGACCTCCGGCTCGAACTCGATCCGGGTCGCGCTCCGGTCCGTGGTCAGGTAGTCGCGGGCGGCGTCCCCGGTGGGGCTGTCGAACAGCCCGTCGTAGAGGCGGTCGACCTCGCGGTCGGGGACGCCGTCCCCGGTCGTGTCGTAGCGGGTGACGAGCCGGTCGAACTCGGGATCGCGGTCGGCCTCGCGATCGATCGAGTCGAGGATGCTGTCGGCGTTGGCTCGCCGCTCGTCGCTCTGGAAGGCGTCCGGTGGGTTCCGGATCGCCCGGTCGACGTCGGTCAGCGCGGCGTCCGAACGGACCGCCCGGTCCTCCGCGTACACCGTCACGGTCTGGACGAACGGGATCTCGAAGTCGTCCTCGAGGTAGCTCAAGACGGGGACGAAGTTGTACTGGCCGGCCGCGAGCGGCCCCGGGAGCGACTGGTAGATCTCGATTCGCTCCTCGTCGGGGAAGAAGACCTCCTGGTTGAACTCGACGTCGACGCCCGTGCCGTAGGCGCCGGCGCCGGCGCCGATCACGAGCGCGCTCACGAGCACGACCGCCGGCGCGACCCGGGCCAGCACGGTGCCGACCTCGAGGGCCCGTCCGAGGACCGACCCCTCCCTGCCCAGCGGGGTGTTGCCGAACTGCGGGAACCGCGTTCCCTCCCGTAGCCGGTCGAACGCGACCTTGCCGGCCGGCAGGAACACCCCGAAGATGAGGAACGTAAAGATCATCCCGAACGCGGCGACGATCCCGAAGTTCCGCAGCCCCTGGAGCGGTGCGGTGAGGTTCGCCGCGAAGCTGAAGACGGTCGTGACGGTGACGATCAGAAACGCCGTCTGGAGCTGTCGGCCGGTGAGCAACATCGCGGGTCCGATCCCCGCCCCGTCGATCCGCTCTTCGCGGTAGCGGTTGATGATGTGGATGCCGAAGTCGATGCCGACCGCGAGCAACAGCGGGAAGACGGTGATGAGCGAGTCCGAGAAGGGGATGCCGGCGTACCCCATGAAACCGAACGTCCAGACGAGAGTCATTACCAGCGCCGCCAGCCCGAGCCCGAGGTCGATCGGGTCGCGGTAGGCGACGAGGAGGAAAAACAGGATCAGGAGGATCGCCGCGGGGAAGACGACGATCGCCGTGTCCCCGAGCAGCTGGACGACCTCGTCCTCGAAGACGGCGTCGGCGAAGACGAAGAGGTTCTCGCCGTACTCGTAGCCGTCGTACTCGTCGACGATCTCGATCGTCCGGTACTGGAGGGAGGCGTAGTCGTCCGTGCCCGCCCGCGGTGGGGTGTCGTAGCTGACCGCGATCTGGGCGACGGAGGCTCTCCCGGACGAGGGCGAGAAGTCCGTACTGACCGGCAGGGAGCTACCGGCGTCGGCGATCGCCGCGTCGAGCTGGCGCTGGGAGGCGCGGTCGACCGCGCGATAGCCCTCTTCGGGCGTCTCGACGGTCGGATCGAGCTGCTGGGCGATCAGCGAGGCGGGACTCGTCGTCGAGGAGACCCGCAGGCGATCCTCGTTCTCGAGGCGATCTTGGACCTCGAGCATCCGCAACAGGCTCGACTCCGAGAGCACGTTCCGCTCGTCCTCGACGATCAGCTGGGCGGAGGTGCCGCCGCTCGCGCGGCCGCCGCGTTCGAAGTTCTCCTCCATCGCCTCGAGGGCGTCGAACTCCTCGACGTCCTCCTCGAACTGGCCGGCGCCGGCTTCCTGCTCGCCGAACGCGCCGGGTGCGCCGATAGCGAAGAAGACGGTGAGCACGAGGAAGGCGGCGACGACGATCCACGGCCGGTCGACGATGAGCGAGTTTGTCAGCCGACTCAGCCGCCCCTCCCCGCGGTCCGGGCGGTCGGCACCCGCCTCGGAAGCCGACTGCGGCTTCCCCGGCCCGGGCGGCCGACGTCCCCGATCCGACGCGTTCCCGCCGGCCGTGCCGTCCCCGCGTCCGTCGTCGGTCGGATCGGCCATCGATCAGCGCCGCCGGCTCCAGACGGCGACGCCGGCGCCGAGAGTCGTGAGCACGAGCAAGACGGCGAGGGGGACGCCGACCGAGCCGAAGATGCCGCCACCGGAGTCCTCGTTCGCGACGACCTCGACGGGGAACTGGTAGGTGTCAGAGAGCTCCGTCGAGCCGCGTTCGGTCCGGTACTCGAAGTCGAGCTCGACGGGGTAGGTCGTCTCGCGGGCGCCGTCGTCGGCGGCGATCTCGAAGCTGATCTCGGCGCTCTCGCCGGGTGCGAGCTCGGGGACGAACTGCTCGTTGGCGTCGCTGCTCAGCGGGCTGTCGGTGTAGAGCATGGCGTCGACGTTCGAGAGCGTCTCCGGGCGCTCGTTCGTGATCTCGATCACGAGCTCGTCCGCGTCGCCCGCGGCGACGCTCGTCTGTACCCCCTCGAGGGAGAACTCGTCGGCCCGCGGATCGACGACGACGCGTTCCGAGATCGGGTCGCTCGTCAGCGTCGTCCGGTCGCCACCGGTGTACTCGACGGTAAAGCGGACCTGCCGTGGCCCCTCGTCGGCCTGACCGCTGACGTCGGTCGGATACCGGAAGTCGGCGCTCTCGCCGGGTTCGAGTTCGGGGAGCGCATACCGGGTGTCCTCGACGAACAGCGAGTCGCTCATCGGTTCGACGATCAACACCGCGTCGTCGACCGCCCGGGGGCCGTCGTTTCGTAACTCGCCCGTGATCTCCCCGTCGTAGCCCACGGCGAGGGTGTCTGCGACGTTCTCGACGGCGAACTCCTGTTGGGCCGCCGGCGTGAGCCCGCCGGTGACCGTCTCGCCGGTCTGTTCGATCCCGCGCTCGTCGCGGTAGGTGAACGCGGCCTCGATCGGCTTCTCGCCGCCGCCGACGCTGTCTGCGACCGCGACGTCGACGGTCATCGTCGTCGACTCGCCGGGGGCGAGGCTGCCGAGTAGCTCCTCGCTCGCCCCGTCGCCGATCGTGAGCCCGCCGCTCCCCGAGAGGGTGGTCCGGAGCTGGTGGACCGCCTCCGGGCCGCGGTTTTCGATCTCGACTTCGGCCTCGCCGCTCGCGCCGGGCTCGACGTCGGTGGTCGTCGACACGATCTCGAACTCGTCTACGCGGTCGTCGACGACGACGCGTTCGTCGACGGGATCGCTCGCGATGGTCCCGCCGTCGGCGTCGGGGTACTCGACGGTAAAGCGGAGCTGTCTGGGCCCCTCGTCCGCCTCGTCGGGGACGTCGACCCGGTAACGGACGTCGGCGCTCTCGCCGGGTTCGAGGGTCGGCAGGGCGTAGCCGGTCTCCCGGAAGCCGAGGCTCTCGGTGCCGGGTTCGGCGCGGACGACGGCGCCCTCGACGGTCCGTGGGCCGTCGTTTCTCACCGTCGCGGTCACCTCCCCGTCGTAGCCCACCGCGAGGGTGGTCTCCAGCTCGTCGACGGAGAAGTCGACCCCTTCGAGGGGGGCGAGCGAGCCCCGGATCGGCTCGGCGGTCCGCTCGACCTCGTTGCGGTCGTCGTAGGTGAAGACGGCCTCGAACGGTTTCTCGCCGTCGCTGGCGCCCGCCCCGAGCGAGGCGTCGGCGGTGACGGTCGTCGACTCGCCGGGAGCGAGCTCGCCGAGGCTCTCGGTGACCGCTCCCTCGGTGCCGAAGACGACCTCGCTCTCCCCGGTGAACGTTCCCTCGATCGCCGTCGCGGTCTCGGTCCCGACGTTCTCGACTTCGATCACGGCCTCGCCGCTCGCGCCGGGTTCGAGGTCGGTGTCCGTGTCGACGATCGCAAACCGGGGCTCGTCGGGGACGACGACGGTGACCTCGAGCGTCTCGGTTTCGCTCTCCTTGCGGTCGCCGACGGGGCCGCCGGTCGCCGCGAGGTAGGAGTAGCTCACCTCGACGTCGACGTCGTACTCGCCGGGTTCGACGTCCTCGGGGACGACGATCCGCTGGGCGACCGGCACCGCCTCGCCGTCGGGGATCTGCCCGATCGGCGTCTCTCCGGATTTCACCTCGAACGGGCCGCCGTCGACGATCTCGACGGTGACTCCGCGGGCAGTGAGCACCCGATCGGCGTTCGGGCCGCGGTCGGTGATCTCACCGTCGTTGCCGATCTCGAGTTCCAGTGCGGTCTCCTGGCCGGGGGTGACCTCGTCGTCCGGGAGGAAGACGTCGATGCCGGGCTCCCCCCTGGTGAGGTCGGCGTCCGCGGGACTCCCCTGGCCGGCGGCGACCGGCGGGACGAGCATCCCGACGACCGAGAGCACGAGCACGGCGAGAACCACCGTGCTGGCCCGATCAACTGCCACTCCTGCCTCCGACCCGCTCGGGCCGACCTCCCGCGGGAACCAGTCCACTCATTGATCGGTACCGGGCCCCGACGGCTATTAACCGTTTTGATTGAACGTTCAATCGATCGGCTTATGCGTGGGTGGACGCCAATTGGGGTATGTCCAACCCACACACGACCCCACGTCCGGGCCGAGCGCCGGTTCGTCGGCCGGCACGCGAGTGATACCGTGGCCAAGGACGTCTTCTCCGATCCCGAGGGGACCGAAGAGGAGATCCTCGCGGCGACCTACCGGACGCTCGTCGAGTACGGCTACGCGGAGTTGACGATCCAGCGCATCGGCGAGAGCTTCGGGAAGAGCCCCTCGCTCGTCTACCACCACTACGAGGGCAAAGACGACCTCGTGTTGGCCTGTCTGGAGTTCATGCTCGACGCCTTCGAGGAGTCGGTCCTCGAAGAGGAGATCGACGAACCCCGCGAGCACGTAGCGGAGTTCGTCGGCTGGGTGCTAGACGACCGGGGGAGCACCGAACGACTGGAGTTCGTCTCGCTTCTGACCGAGTTGCGCTCACAGGCGACCCACGACGCGGCCTACCGACGACACTTCACCCGCAGCGACGGGGTCTTCGAGCGCCACCTCGAGAACGTGATCGAGGCGGGAATCGACCGAGGGGAGTTCCAGGAGTGTGACCCCGCGGCCGTCGCCACCACGGTCGTGACCCTGCTGTCGGGGGTGATGCTCCGGCGGTCGACCCACGACGAGGAGACGTGGCTCCCGGGCGTTCGGGCGGAGTTCGAGCGCTACATCCACGACCGCGTCTACCTGTGAGCCGTCCGCCCCGGAGTTGCTATTGTCTACTTTTTACAATATAGACCTCCGATACGGCACTTCGCTGGATCCGTACGTGGATATCTTCCGGCACTTAGACGGCCGTTCGTACGTTCCCGGGCGAATTTCGGCTCCCGTTTCCCCGGTGGTCGTCAGAATCTCGTCCGGATTCGCGTTCGGTATCTGGTGTATATCGCACAAGACTTAAGGGCGACGCCACCCTCACTCACGAGCATGACCGCAGACGAGGAACGCGAGCGGATCCGCGAACGGAAACGCGAGGAGCTGCTGGAGCGCCACGCCGGGGGCCACGCGAACCCCGACGAGTCCGT
>PUPA01000169.1 GCA_003552885.1 Natrialbaceae archaeon | reverse complement strand
TAGAGGAGGATCTGCTGCCGGGACGATCGATCGAGGGGGTGGCGACGTCGTCGCTGTACGCGGCGGCCCGGCAGGCGGGGACCCCGCGGAGCCTCGACGAGATCTCCGCCGTCAGCCGGGTGGGGAAAGACGAGATCGCCCGCACCTACCGGTACGTCGTCCGCGAGCTGGGACTGGAGGTCAAGCCGGCCGACCCGGCCAGCTACGTCCCCCGTTTTGCCAGCGATCTCGGCCTCTCGGACGAGACCGAACGCCGCGCCCGGGCGCTGCTCGAGGCCGCCCGGCGGGAGGGGGTTCACTCGGGGAAGTCGCCGGTCGGGCTGGCCGCCGCCGCCGTCTACGCCGCCGCCCTCCTCACCAACGAGAAGGTGACCCAGAACCAGGTCAGCGAGGTCTCGAACGTCTCCGAGGTGACGATCCGCAACCGGTATCACGAACTCCTCGAAGCTGAGGGCCACGTCTCGGCGTGAACCCGACCGGGGCGGTGTCCCCCGACGGCGAACGCACCGAAGGATAGAGGGATCTTCTCACGCCTCGGGAATCGGCGCCGTTTATCAATATCGTTGGTGCGGTACCCTCTCGGTAGGTGAGTAGATGACCTGGACCATCGTCGTCGGCGTCAAGCAAGTGCCTGACGACGACGAGATCGGGATCGATCCCGACACCGGCAGACTGGATCGAGCGAGCGCCCCGGCGGTGATGAACCCGCCGGACCGTGACGCGCTCGAGGCGGCGCTGTCGATCGCCGACGAGGTCGACGCGCGCGTGGTCGCGATGACGATGGGGCCGCCGATGGCGACGCCCGTCCTCGAGGAGGCGGTCGCGATGGGCTGTGACGACGCCGTGCTCATCACCGACCGGGCGTTCGCCGGCAGCGACACGTGGCCGACGAGCCTGACGCTCGCTCGGGCGGCCGAGGCCCTCGACGCCGACGTCGTCGTCTGTGGCGAGGAGACGACCGACTCCTCGACGGGGCAGGTTCCGCCGGGGATCGCCGCCCACAACGGCTGGGCGCAGCTGACCTACGTCGAGGAGCTCGAGCCGGACCCGGAGGGGGGCCGGCTGATCGCTACCCGGGACGTCGAGGGCGGCCACGAACGGGTCGCCGCCGAGTTACCGGTCGTCGTCGCCGTGGCCTACGGCGAGTTCGAGGCCCGGCCGGCGGGACTGCACCGCAAAATATACGCCGAGAACGACTTCGAGCCCGCTCAGCTGACGGCCGAGGAGCTCGGGATCGCCGACGAGGTCGGGCTCGCGGTGTCGCCGACCGCCGTCGGCGGGATGGAGACCGTCGAGCCCGTCGAGCGGCGAGGGGAGGTCGTCGACGACGTCGACGGGCTGGTCGAACCGATACGGGGGGTGGAGACATGACCGACGTCGACACGAGCGAGTACGCGGACGTCTGGGTGTTCGTCGAGGAACACGCCGGCGACGTGATGCCCGTCTCCTGGGAGCTCCTGGAGGAAGGGCGAAAACTCGCCGAGAAGACCGACGAGGAGCTCGTCGCGCTCGTCATCGGCGAGGGCGTCGACGCCGTCGCCGAGGAGGCGATCGCCCGCGGCGCCGACCGCGCGCTGGTCGCCGACGATCCGGTCTTCGAGCCGTACCGGGCGGACCCCTACGGGGCGCAGTTCCGGGCGATGGTCGAGGAGTACAAGCCTTCGATCGCGCTGATCGGCGGCACCCACACCGGCCGGGACTTCGCCGGCCGGGTCGCCGTCCCGACCCACGCCGGGCTCACCGCCGACGTCACCGAGATCGACGTCGACGACGAGGGCATCCTGCAGGCACGTCGGCCCGCTTTCGGCGGGGACATCCTCGCGACGATCATCTGTGAGGACCACCGCCCGCAGATGGCGACGATCCGGCCGGGCGTCTTCGAGGCCGCCGAACCGGATCGCGATCGCGAGGGCGAGATCGAACGCGCCGAGGTCGCCGTCGAAGAGGCCGAGACGGTCAGTGAGGTGCTCGAACGGGAGGTCGGCGACACCGCCGACATCACCGAAGCCGAGCGGATCGTCGCCGTCGGCCACGGCGTCGAGGGCGAGCTCGGCCCCGCCCTCGAGCTCGCGGAGGCCCTCGACGCCGAGCTCGCCGCGAGCCGCGCGGCGGTCGACGAGGGCTGGATCGACGGCTCCCGACAGGTCGGCCAGACGGGCAAGACCGTCCGGCCGGAGCTGTACGTCGCCGTCGGCATCAGCGGCGCGATCCAGCACTTAGAGGGGATGAACAACAGCGGAACCGTGATCGCGATCAACAACGACCCGAACGCACCGATCTTCGAGCACGCCGACTACGGCTACGTCGGCGACTTCGCGGCGGTCTGTCCGGAGCTCGCGGAGAAACTGGCCGACGGCAAACCGATGGAGGTGACCCGATGAGCGCGATACTCGACGGTCGTGTGGGCGACGCGGCGATCGAGGAGCCGAACTACGACGGCGAGTTCGACGCCGTCGTCGTCGGCGCGGGGCTGGCCGGCAGCGCCGCGGCGTTGACGATGGCCGACCGGGGTCTCGAGGTGTTGTTGATCGAGCGTGGCTCCTCGCCCGGGGCGAAAAACGTCTTCGGTGGCGTCCTCTACACGCCGACGATCCGCGAACTGGTCGACCTCGAGGACGCTCCCCTAGAGCGGTACGTCGCCGAGAAACGGTTCAGTATGCTGAGCCACGACGACGAGACGGCCCTCTCGATCAGCCCCGGCGAGTGGCGCCGGGAGCCACACAACGACTCTTACACCGTGCTCCGTGGGGAGTTCGACGAGTGGTTCGCAGAGCAGGCCGTCGACGCCGGCGCGACGCTCGTCACCGAGACGACGGTGACGGGGCTGCTCCGGGAGGGTCGGGAGGTCGTCGGCGTCGAGACTGACCGCCCGGACGGCGGGGTCGAGGCGCCGTACGTCGTCCTCGCGGAGGGGGCGAACTCGCTGGTCGGCGAGGGGGCGAACCTCAAAGCCACCGAGTCCCGCGAGAACGTCGCGGTGGCGGCCAAGGAGGTCCTCGAGTTCCCGAACGGGGAGAACGTGATCGAAGACCGGTTCCGGCTGTTCGGCGACGCCGGGGTCTCCTATCACTACTTCGGGGAGGGGGCCGTCGGCGAGGCCTTCGGCGGCGGCTTCATCTACACGAACGGCGACACGGTCAGCGTCGGCGTCGCCTACCGGCTCGAGGACGCCGCGGCGAACGACCAGAGCCCCGAGGAGACGCTGAACCTGTTCAAATCCCACCCGCGGGTCGCGCCGCTGTTGCGCGACGCGCGGACGGTCGAGTACAGCGCGAAGACCATCCCCGAGGGTGGCGCCGAGAGCGTCCCCGACCTGGCTCACGACGGCGCGGTGATCGTCGGCGACGCCGCCGGGCTGGTGCTCAACAACGGCGTCCACCTCGAGGGGACGAACATGGCCGTCGAGAGCGGCTACCACGCCGGCAGGGTGATCGCCGACGCGAACGCCCGCGGTCGCACCGACGCCGACGCCCTCGAGGCCTACGGTCGGGCCCTGGAGGAGTCGTTCGTCGTGAAGAACCTAGAGCGGTACGCCTGGCTACAGGAGACCGTCGAGGAGGACCGCGAACTGCTGTTCGAGACGATGCCGACGGCGTTCGCCGACGCCGGCGCGGAGTACTTCCGGATGGACAGAGAGCCGAAAGCAGAACACGCGAGCCGTGCGAAACGGGCCGTCGTCGACGCCCTCGGCGGCTGGCGGGGGCTGGCGAAGCTGGCCCTGCGATACCGCAAGGTGGTGACCTGAGATGAGCGCACAACCCGACGTACCCCAGATCACGAACGACTCGATCGAAGACAGGCTGTACACCGTCAAGTACCAGGACCCGGGTGAGTCCCACCTGGACGTGAAAGTTCCCGACGTCTGTGCGCGGTGTACGACGAACGACTGCGTCTCGGTGTGTCCGGCGAACGTCTGGCGGGAGGGCGACGACGGCGTCCCCCACATCGCCTACGAGAACTGCCTCGAGTGTTCGAGCTGTCGGTTCGCCTGCACGTACGACAACGTCGTCTGGGAGTACCCCGAGACGGGCGCCGGCGTCACGTTCAAGATGGGCTAGCCGCCACGGACGCGAACCCCGTCGGAGACACCGCGGCGACCGGGCGGCCGTTCCCGGCGACCGAGAACCACACCCCTGAAATACACTGACACGGACCGAACCCCGACACATGTTCGACCGAATAACCCCTTCGAGCGAATCCGACCGCGTGACAGAACACGAGTCGGCGGCCGTCACGGCGTACGACGCGCTCGACGACGCCGGCTGTGAATCGATCGTCACGGCGACCCCCCGACGGACCCGCGGGACCTGGATCGTCCCCGCGGAGACGCAGGCGGGCGTCTGGAACGTCCACATCGACCCCCGGACCGGCTCGACGCGGATCGTCCGGATCGATTGAGCCACCCGTTCAGAGCCCCTCGAGCGAGCGGAGGCGCTGTTCGACCGCCGGCGGGGCGGCGCTCGGTCCGTCCCGGACGCGGTGGTCGGCGATCAGGATCGGCGCCGGGTTCTCCGCGAGCGCGCTCCGGACGAGGGTGAGGTCGTCTTCGTCCTCCGGATCGAGACCGGCGGTCGTCGCCGCGACCTCCCGCACACCGGCGCTCTCGCCGTACGGGATCGTCCGGACCCTCTCGAGGACCGTCCGCCGGTCGGTCGGCAACGTCAGCGCGACCGTCACGTCCTCGAAGCCGACCGGCTCGACGCCGTCGAGGTACGTAAAGAGCCGATCGAGGAGCGGATGCTCCCCGCTCGCCTCCGGTTCGGGCCGCTCGGGAAACGAGACGCGCAACACCCGTCCGCCCGCGACCCCCAGCTGGACGAACCGCCCCAGGTACGCCGATTCACGCGCGTAGATACCGGCGTCGGTCTGTGTCTCCATACGGACCGACTGGTCTGCCGGCGACTTGAATACACCTCCGTCGGATGGCGCAAACCTTATGTACATATGAGTACGTCGATGTACAACAATGGACCAGACACCGGAGCTCGCGCCCGCCGTGGCGGCGATCCTCGAGGCCGCCCGGGAGAGAGCCGGCGGGGAGCCCGTCTCCGTCGACCCACGACCGCTGCCCGACGCGCTCGCGGACGCGGCCACGGAGGGCCGGGTGCCGCTGATCGCGGAGGTGAAGCCGACGAGCCCGACGAGCGACGGGCGCCGCGAGGACGACCCCGTCGAACTCGCCGAAGCGATGGTCGCCGGCGGGGCGGCTGCGATCTCGGTGCTCACCGAGCCGACCCACTTCGGTGGCTCCCCGGAGGCGCTCGAACGGGTCCGGGAGGCCGTCGACGTCCCCGTCCTCCGGAAGGATTTCCTCCTCCGGGAAGAACAGCTCGACGTCGTCGCAGCCGACGCCGTACTGCTGATCGCACGCTTCGTCGACGACCTCGAGGGGCTCGTGGCGGCCGCCCGCGAGCGGGGGTTCCAGCCGTTGGTCGAGGTCCACGACCGCGAGGAGCTGGCGGCCGCGCTCGCGGCCGACGCGACGCTCGTCGGGGTGAACAACCGCGACCTCGCGCGCCTGGAGGTCGACCTCCACACGTTCGAGCGGGTCGCGCCCGAGGTGCCCGATCGGGTGACCCTGATCGCCGAGAGCGGGATCGGAACGCCCGCGGACGTCCGCCGGATGCGAGCCGCGGGCGCCGACGGCCTGCTCGTGGGGAGTGCGATCATGGACCACGGCGGAGACGGCGACGTCGAGGCGAACACGCGGCGGCTGGTCGAGGCGGACGCCGAAGATACATCCGCATCGGACACGGAGGAGACACGAACATGAGTGACACACAGTTCGGACGGTACGGTGGACAGTACGTTCCCGAGGCGTTGATGCCGGCACTCGAGGAGCTAGAGGACGCCTACGAGCGGTACGTCCTCGGCAACGAGGACGGCTTTCTCGACGAGTTCCGCGAGCGGATCCGGGACTTCGGCGGCCGGCCGACGCCCCTCGGGCGGGCCGATCGGCTGAGCGACCGGTACGGCCGGGAGGTGTATCTCAAACGCGAGGACCTCCTCCACGGCGGCGCTCACAAGCTCAACAACGCCCTCGGACAGGTGCTGCTCGCGAAGTACATGGGCAAAGAGCGGATCATCGCCGAGACCGGTGCGGGCCAACACGGCACCGCGACGGCGATGGCGGCGGCCCACCTCGGGATGCCCTGTGAGATCTACATGGGTCGGACGGACGTCAACCGCCAGCGGCCGAACGTCTTCCGGATGCGGATAAACGGCGCCGAGGTGAACCCGGTCGATATCGGTCGTGGGACCCTCAAAGAGGCCATCTCGGAGACGATGCGCGACTGGTCCCGGACGGTCGAAGACAGCCACTACGTGATCGGGAGCGTCGTCGGTCCGTCGCCGTTCCCCCGGATGGTCCGGGACTTCCAGGCGATCATCAGCGAGGAGGCCCGCGAGCAGATCCGCGAGCGGACCGGCGGGCTCCCCGACTCGGTCGTCGCCTGTGCCGGTGGCGGCTCGAACACGATGGGGATGTTCCACGAGTTCGTCCCCGACGCCGACGTCTCGCTTTACGCCGTCGAGGCCGGCGGCTCGAGCCTCGAGGTAGACGAGGACACAGGCGTCGCCCCGAACTCCGCCTCGCTGTCGACCGGCGCGGAGGGCGTCCTCCACGGCGCGCGCACGCGCTTGCTCCAGGACTCCGACGGCCAGATCATGGAGTCTCACAGCGTCTCCGCCGGCCTCGACTACGCCGGCGTCGGCCCGGAGCTGGCCTACCTCGTCGACGAGGGTCGGGTGACCCCCGTGAACGTCGACGACGACGCGGCCCTGGAGGCGTTCCACCGGCTCTCGACCCAGGAGGGCATCATCCCCGCACTCGAGACCGCCCACGCGTTCGCGTACCTCGAAGGGGCCGCCGCCGAGCTCGGGGAGGTCGTGATCGTCAACGTCTCGGGGCGCGGCGATAAGGATCTGGAGACGGTGATCGAGGAGACGGAAACGCGGGGGATCGAGGCCGCACCCGAGATGTCCGTCTTCGACGGAGGGCTGCGATGAGCGGATCGCCGCCCCGTGGGGGACCGACGGACGGTCTCGCGGCCGCGTTCGCCGACGGGCCGGCGTTCGTCCCCTACCTCGTCGCCGGCGACCCCGACTACGAGGGCTCACTACAGTACGTCGAGGCGCTCGCCCGCGGCGGCGCGGACGTCATCGAGCTCGGCCTCCCGTTCTCCGAGCCGATCGCCGAGGGGCCGACGATCCAGAGTGCGATCGTCCGCTCGCTCGAGGCGGGGATGGGTCCCGAACGCTTCTTTACGTTCGTCGAGGCACTCGACGTCGACGTGCCGCTGGTCTGTATGACCTACTACAACCTGCTCTACCAGTACGGCACCGAGGAGGGTCCCCGGCCGTTCGTCGAGCGCGCCGCCGAGGCCGGGATCGCCGGCTTCGTCGTGCCGGACCTGCCGGCCGAGGAGGCCGGCCCGCTGCGGGCGGCGTGTGACGAGTTCGGCCTCGATCTGATCTTCATCGTCGCGCCGACCACCCGCGGGGAGCGGCTGGCGCGAACCCACGAGCTGATCTCCGGCTACGTCTACGTCCAGGCCCGACTGGGGACGACCGGCGCCCGCGAGGAGGTCTCCGATCGGACCGAGTCGAGCCTCGAACGGATCGCCGACTGGGAGGTCCCCAAAGCCGTCGGCTTCGGGATCAAGACGGGCGAGCACGCAGCGCGGATCGTCCGCGCCGGCGCCGACGGAATCATCGTCGGCAGCGCCCTGGTCGACGTCGTCGCCGAGGGCGTCGAGGAGGGACGGCCGACCGCAGAGACCGCGGCGACCCTCGAAGAACGCGCCCGGGAGCTGAAACGCGGCGCGCTCCATGGGGCGTCCGAACCCGAAGCGGAACAGCCTTAACAGGAAGCTTGCTACTACCTCGCACATGACCGCCACCACCGGAATCGACGCACGCCTCGACAGGATCGGCACCGACGGCCGCTATCTCATCGTCCCGATGGACCACGGGATCACGATGGGGGCGGTGACGGGGCTCAAGGAGATCGAGTCGACGATCGACGGGGTGACACGTGGCGGGGCCGACGCCGTCCTCACACAGAAGGGCATCGCCCCGCGGGTCCACCCGAACAAAAACGGCAAGGGCTACATCGTCCACGTCAACGCCTCGACGACGATCGGCCCCGAAGAGAACGACAAACGGCTGACCTGTACGGTCGAGGAGGCGATCCGCGCCGGCGCCGACGCCGTCTCCTTGCACATAAACGTCGGCTCGACGTACGAACCGGGCCAGCTCGAGGATCTGGCCGCGCTGACCGCCGACGCCGGCCGGTACGGCATCCCCGTGCTCGCGATGGCCTACGCCCGTGGCCCCGGCGTCGACGGCACCGATCCCGAGGCGCTCGGTCACGCCGTCCGGCTGGCCGAGGAGGCCGGCGCCGACCTCGTGAAGACCGGCTACAGCGGGGACGCGGAGAGCTTCGAACACGTGATCGACTCCACCCGGCTCCCGGTCGTGATCGCCGGCGGCTCGAAGGGCACCGACAGGGAGACGGTCGGGATGGTCCGCGGGGCGGTAGACGCCGGCGGCGCCGGCGTCTCGATGGGCCGGTCGATCTTCCAGCACGACGACCCCGAGGCGATCGCCCGGGCGGTCTCCGCCGTGATCCACGACGACTCCGAGGTCGACGAGGCCCTCGAGGTCGCCGGGCTGGCGGTCGAGGCCTGATACGGCCGAATCCTTATCCGACGGCCCACGTATACCCGACGGCCCACGTCTCCGGAAGTCGGCCGAACCGGTGGGGAGCGGACGGATCGGCGGAAGTGAGAGCTGAGCGCCAGGAGACCGAGGGCTCGGCGGAAGTGTGAGTCGATCGCACGACCGGAATACCGACTCTACGCGGGCGGTCGACGTGGCTACCGTATGTCGACCGAAACGCGGACTACCGACGGAGTCGGGACGGACGGGCTACCCGGAAACTGGAAAGCGGGCGTCGCCGGCGGACTCGCTGGCGGCGTCGTCTTCGGCCTGCTGATGACGGCGATGACGACGAACGTTTTGGAGATGGCGATCCCGGTGATGTACGGGATCGAGGGACCGGCCGGCGAGCTCGGCTGGCTCATCCACATGGCCCACTCGGCGATCCTCGGGCTCGTGTTCGCCGCGGTCGTCGGCTTCGCCCGGCTCTCGGGCTCGACCCGATGAGCGGCGTCGGACACGTCGTCTTCGGGCTCGTCCTCGGCGGAGTCTACTACGCCCTCGAGGACGTCTGATCCGACCGGTCGTGGTTCGCCACCGGCGCCGTTCGAGTGTCCGCCGGCCGCGGGACGACGATCCGTGCCGCCAGTGTCACTCCAGAAGTGACTCCCCGGTCATCTCCGAGGGCGGTTCGAGGCCGACCAGCTCGAGCAGCGTCGGGGCGATATCGGCGAGCCCACCCCCATCGCGGATCCGCCGGCCGCCGTCCGTGCCGTCGGGCGCGCGGTAGACGATCGGGACGTCGGCGCCGGTGTGGGCCGTGTGTGGATCGCCCGCCGTCCCCATGTCGTCGGCGTTGCCGTGGTCGGCGGTGACGAGCGCGTGGGCGCCGGCGTCAGAAAGCGCCGCGAGCAGCCGGCCGAGCTCCGCGTCGACGGCCTCGACGGCCTCGATCGCGGCCCCGTACTCGCCCGTGTGGCCGACCATGTCGGGGTTGGCGTAGTTACAGACGAGCACGTCGGGATCGTCGGCCGCGAGGATCCGGATCGCCGAGTCGGTGACCTCCGTTGCGCTCATCTCGGGAGCCAGGTCGTACGTCGGGACGTCCGGGCTCGGGACGATCTCGCGGCTCTCGCCGTCGAACTCGACCTCCCGGCCGCCGTTTAGGAAGTAGGTGACGTGGGCGTACTTTTCGGACTCGGCGATCCGCAGCTGGCTGTAGCCCGCATCGGCGAGCACCTCCCCGAGGACGTTTTTCGGTTCGATCGGCGGGATGGCCACGGGCAGATCGAACGTCCGGTCGTACTCGGTCATCGTCACGACCGGGGCCGACGGCGGCTCGGTCTCGACGGACCACTCCGGTCGGACGTCGGCGAGCATCCGGGTCAGCTGGCGGGCCCGATCCGCCCGGAAGTTGAGCCAGACGACGGCGTCGTCCCCGGTCAGTGGTTCCCACGGGTCGGGCTCTGCCGGCACCACCACCGT
Organism: Natrialbaceae archaeon; assembly: GCA_003552885.1. Lineage (GTDB taxonomy): Archaea > Halobacteriota > Halobacteria > Halobacteriales > Natrialbaceae > Tc-Br11-E2g8. The sequence goes on along the minus strand of PUPA01000169.1, from coordinate 24,213 downwards.
CGGCTCGACGAACTCGTCGGTCTCCCCGCGGTCGTAGGCGGCCTCGACGGCCGCGACGCCGGAGTCGGCGGCGTGGTCGGCCTCCCGGCGGACGATCGCGTCGTAGGCGCGTTTCGTCCGCTCCCAGTTGGCGTCGCGGTCCATCGCGTAGTACCGGCCACAGACGGTCGCGACGTCGCCGGTGCCCGCCCTCTCGACGACGTCCTCGAGCGTGGCGAGATACTCCGCGCCGGCGGTCGGCGGGGTGTCCCGGCCGTCGGTGAACGCGTGGGTGACGGCCTCGATCCCACACTCCGCGGCCATCCCGATCAGCGCGTGGAGGTGGCCGTGGTCGGCGTGGACGCCGCCGTCGCTGACCAGCCCGAGGAGGTGCAGACGCCCCCCCGTCTCCGCGACGTGGTCGAACGCCGACGCGATCGCCCCGTTCTCCCGGATGGAGCCGTCGGCCACCGCGTCGGAGAGCCGGGTGTACGCCTGGTCGACGACCCGGCCGGCGCCGATGGTCAGGTGGCCGACCTCGCTGTTGCCGATCTGCCCCTCCGGCAGGCCGACGCGCCGGCCGGTGGCCGTGAGCCGTCCCGAGCCCTCCCGCCACAGCCGGTCGAAGACGGGCGTTTCGGCGGCGCTCACCGCGTCCCTGCGGTCGTGCTCGCCGAGACCCCAGCCGTCGAGGACGATGAGTGCCGCCTCCATACAGGGGCGATGACGGCCGCCGGACAACTAGCTGTCGTTGTCGGTCGGGTGCGGCCGACGCCGGACCGTCGGACGTGGTCGGGATGGGGGCGTCGGACGCTGGCGACGGTGGCCGGCTCCCACCGGGCGATTGGCGACTTTCGTCAGCTTTTACTCGGTCACCCCCCGACGGGCGACATGGATCAGCTGAAAACGTCGTTGCTCGAGGCGCCGATCGTCGAGAAAGGCGACTACCAGTACTTCGTTCACCCGATCAGCGACGGCGTCCCCATGCTGGATCCGGGACTGCTCCGGGAGATCGTCATCGGGATCATCCGCAAGGCCGAGCTCCGGAAGGTCGACCGGATCGTCACCCCCGCGGCGATGGGGATCCACATCTCGACGGCCGTCTCGCTGATGACCGACATCCCCCTCACCGTGATCCGCAAACGCGAGTACGGCCTCGACGGGGAGGTCGCCATCGCCCAGGAGACGGGCTACTCGGAGTCCGAGATGTTCATAAACGACGTCCGAGCCGGCGAGCGGGTGCTGGTGCTCGACGACGTGCTCTCGACCGGCGGCACCTTGGCGGCGGTGCTCGAGGCCCTCGACGGGATCGGCGCGGAGGTCGTCGATACCGTCGCCGTCATCAAGAAAGTCGGCGGCGAGAACGCGGTCGCCGACGCCGGCTACCACGTCAAGACGCTGATCAACGTCGACGTCGTCGACGGCGAGGTCGTCGTCGTCGACGAGGACGGCGACGACTGATCGGTCACCGTCTCGACTCCGTCGGTGGAAGGTCGGTCCGAGAACCGTGGCCGAATCCGCCGATCAGGCGTTGTTCATCCGCTGGCGGTCACGGTTGCCACACCGCTGGCACTCCCGGACCCGGTAGGGTTCCCGGGAGAACTGCGTGTTCTCGCCTTCGGTCGCTTCGGTCACGATCTGGATGTTGACCTCGTGTAGGGTGTCCATACCGCACTCCTCACACCACTCGGTCAGCCCGTTGAACGAGTTGTCCGTCGTTGCCATACCAGCCCGTATACACCCGACTATCATATATCACCGACAGGCCTCTCTACCGTCGATAATTGATATATAAAGGGATTATCTCGGTTTGAGAAAACCTTTTGACGGCCGCTCGGCATCACGGAGACATGGACGAAGAGACCCCAATTGAGGAGATTCTCGACACCATCGGGGACGATAAGGCCCGGACGGTTCTGGCTGAGATCAGCCACGAGCCCTGTTCGGCCAAGGATCTAACCGAACGGCTGGAGCTCTCACAGCCGACGATCTACCGGCGTCTCGACACCCTCAAACAGCACGATCTGATCAAAGAACGGACGCTCGTCGCCGACGACGGCAACCACTACAACGAGTACCGGTGTAACTTCAACAGTACGGTCATCTCCCTGGAGGACGACGAGTACGACGTCCGGATCTTCCGCGAGGAGAACCTCCCCGACCGGTTCGCCCAGCTGTGGGACGACCTCGGCGCCGATCGCTGACATGCGGGCGATCGCCGCGGGGTGGTCGTGGTGAACGAACTGCTCGACGCCCTGCTCATGTTCATGCGGATGGCCGTCTTCGCCCTGGCGCTCGGCCTGACGGTGATAAGCTTCCAGTCATATCGCGCGCGGCCGACCAAACGCCTCGAGTCGGCGTTCATCGGCTTTGCCTTCCTCAGTATGGGCGTCGCACTCACGACGATAACCTCCCAGCTGTCCTCGCCACACGTCGCCTTCTACATCGTCGAGACCGTCCCGTTCATCGTCGGCTTCGGGATGCTGTATCTCTCCCTGTACCGTTGAACGGGCGGCTCCGCTCGCCACGCGGTCTGTGACCGATCCGGTCGTCCACGGCTCACTCCCGGCCGAGGTCGACGCCCAGGGCCGCCAGCACGTCGAAAAACTCCGGGAAGGAGACGTCGACGTGTTCGGCTCCCCGGATCGTCGTCGGCCCGTCGGCGACGAGCGCGGCGACCGCGAGCGCCATGACGATCCGGTGGTCGCCCCGGCCGTCGACCGTCGCTCCCCGGAGTCGGGAGTCCCCACCGTGGACGGTGAGTGCATCCCGCCGTTCGGTCGTCTCGACGCCCATCCGACCGAGCTCCTCGACCATCGCGCTCACGCGATCGGTCTCTTTGTACCGGACGTGTTCGGCGTCGACGATCCGCGTCTCTCCGTCGGCGACCGCGCCGAGGACGGCGATCGTCGGCAGCAGATCGGGCGTGTCCGCGACCGCGACCTCGACGCCCTCGAGCGCCGCGGCTGAGACCTCGACGGTGCCGGCCTCCCGGTCCCACTCGAGGTCCGCGCCCATCCGCTCGACGATCTCGAGGATCGCCACGTCCCCCTGGGCGCTGGGTCGGGCTCCCGTGACGACGACGTCCTCGCCGGCGAGTGCACCCGCGGCGACGAGGTAGGAGATCGAGGAGAAGTCACCCGGGACGGCGTACGTTCCGCCCTCCGGGGCGTACCGCTGGCTCCCCTCGACGGAGAACCCCTCGTCGGTCGCCCCGGCATCGATCCCGAAGTCGGCGAGCAGCTCGAGGGTGATCTCGACGTACGGCGCGGACTTGAGCGGCGTCTCGAGGACGATCTCGACGCCCTCGTCGGTGACGGCGCCGGCCATCAACAGCGCGGTGACGTACTGGGAGGAGACGTCGCCGGGGATCGCGACGCGCCCGCCGTCGATCGGCCCCGTGACCACCAGGGGTGCCTGCCCGTTGGCACGGGTACTCGCGGCCTCCCCACCGAGGTCAGTGATCGCCTCGAGCAGGGGTCCCTGCGGACGACTCCGCAGCGAGCCGTCGCCGGTGAGCACCGTCGTCCCGTCGGCCAGCGCCGCCGTCGCCGTCACGAGCCGCATCGTCGTCCCGCTGTTCACACAGTCGATCACGTCCGCCGGCACCGCCGGCTTCCCTCCGAATCCCTCCACGGCGAGGGCGTCGGTCCCGTCTTCCTCGACGGCACCGCCCAAGAGGTCCACGGCCCGCCCGGTCGCCCGGGTGTCCGCGCTCAGGAGGGGATCCTCGACGGTCGCGCCGTCGGCGTAGCCGGCCGCGAGGATCGCCCGGTGGGTGTAGCTCTTCGACGGCGGTGCCCGGGCCGTCCCGCCCACGCGGGACGGGAAGACGGTGACGTCCATGTTCGGCCCCTCGGTCGGTCGCCCGATCACTCTACCGGTCGGCACTCCACCCTGTCGGTCGATCGCTTCATCCTGTCGGTTGGGCGAGCGGGTCACCCTGCCGGTCGGGCGAGCCGACCACCCTGCCAGCCGGGCGCTCCACCCTGCCGATCGAACGTGCCGATCACTCCCCGGGCGTCCCGTAGAACTCCTCCTGGTAGCCCGTCGCCTCGAGGCGGTCCTCCCGGAGTGGCCAGAACGCGAGCAGGACGGCCCTGTCGTCGTCGACCGGTCGGGAGGTGTGGGCGACTCCCGGCGGGATCGTCAGCGCGTCGTACGGCTCGAGGGTGACGCTCTCCCCGTCGACGAGAAACTCGAGACGGCCCTCGATCAGCAGGTTCGACTGCTCGTAGGGGTGGCTGTGGGGGTCGGCCTCGGGCTTTTCGGGGCCGATGATCGAGAAGCCGAGCAGGTGGTCGTTACCACGGAACACCGACTGTCTGATCCCCGGCTCCTCGCGGAACGCGGGCACCTCGGCGAGGTTGTACACCGACGGGATCGCCGACCCGTCGTGGTCTCGTACCATACCTCCACGGCGACGGCGAGGGGGCAAAACGCTTCGTGCGTCGGCCTGCGCCCTCCGAGTCGGCTCTCCGGCTCTCGACAGCCGCGGAAAGATAACGTTTGTATCTGATATTTCGGCCGCTCCGGAACCGGCTTCGATCGGTACACGGCCGTTCGGACACCTCTGTCCACCGAATTACCGACACCCTCACCCGGGAGCCGGGAGTCGGAAGGTTGATACGTGAGAGCGGAGAAGCCGCCGGCGGAGACACTCACACGCGTGTCCACGCTCACGACGATCAGACACGAGGGGTCGATGCTCTGGAGCGAGGGGCGTGGTCCGATCCTCGTCGCCGCCGCGGCCGGCTGGTTTCTCTCCATCGGCGTGCGGATGATCTACCCGGTGGTGCTCCCACAGCTCCGGGAGGCGTACGACCTCGATCTGGCGACCGCCGGCGTCCTGTTGACCGTCCTCTTTCTCGCCTACGGCCTCGGTCAGCTCCCCGGTGGGCTGCTCGCCGACCGCTTTGGCGAGCGGATCGTCCTGGCCGTGAGCACGGCCGTCTCGGCGCTGACCCTGGGGCTGGTCGTCACCGCGGGGTCGACGGCCGTGTTGTTCGTCGCGACCGCGCTCTTTGGCGCCGGCATCGCCCTGTACGCCGTCGCCCGCTACACCCTGCTCGCGGGGCTCTACCCCGAGCGGGTCGGGGCGGCAAACGGCGTCACCTCCGCGGCCGCCGACGCCGGCCAGTCGGTGCTCCCGCCGATCGGGGGACTGATCGCCGCGGCCGTGGCCTGGCAGTACGGCTTCGCGTTCGCCATCCCGCTTTTTGTCCTCGTCGCCGTCGCCCTCTGGCTGGTCGTCCCCGTCGGCGGCCGCGAGGCCGCCGGCGACGAGGACGCGCTCAGCCTCGAGGCGATCCGCGAGACCTTCGCGGGCCTCCGCCGACCGTCGGTCGGCTACGGAACGGTGACGCTGTTGCTCGGGGTCTGTCTCTGGCAGGCGTTTACGGGCTTCTACCCGACGTATCTCATCGAGGAGAAGGGGCTCTCGGCGACCCGGGCCGGGATCCTGTTCGGGCTCTTTTTCGCCCTCGGGGTCGCCGTCCAGCCGCTCTCGGGGGCCGCTTACGACCGGATCGGGATCCGCCGGTCGCTCGTCGTCGTCATGGGGATCTCGGCGGTCGGGATCGCCGCGTTGCCGTTCGTCCACGGGCTTGGTCCACTCGTCGTGGTCACCATCCTCTCGAGTGCCTTACTCGGCTTCGCGACGGTCACCCAGTCGTATCTGATCGTCGCCCTCCCCGCGGAGATCCAGGGCTCGGGTTTCGGGGTCATCCGGACCGTCTCCTTTACGATCGGTGCGGCGAGCCCGGCCGCCTTCGGTGCGGCCGCGGACCTCGGCTTCTTCGACGAGGCGTTTCTCGCGCTGGCGGCGCTCGCACTCCTCGTGATCGCGGCGACGAGTCGGCTCCCGGAGGGGTGACGGTCCGGGGCTGGGCCCGTTCGGCCGTCTGCATTCGACCCCGTCCAGCAGGCTGCGGTCGACTCCGTCCAACAGGCTGCGGTCGACCTCGTCAGCCGTCGGCGTTATTCCTCCGGAGGCGACCACGGGAACCGGCTCTGTGCCGGGTCCGACCGTCGGGCCTCGAACTCGAGTAACGCCCGTTTGGTCGCCACCCCGCCGGCCGTCGAGTAGCCACGGAGTCCGCCGTCGTGGCCGACCACGCGGTGACAGGGGACGACCACCGGGACGGGGTTGCGCCCACAGGCGCCGCCGACGGCGACGGGGGCGGTGTCGAGCTCGTCGGCCAGCTCGCCGTACGTCCGGCTCTCCCCGTAGGAGATCTCCGCCATCGCGGCCATCACCTCGCCGGTCAGCCCCGGGGGCTCCTCGACCGTCAGCTCGAACGTCCGCCGCTCGCCGCGCTCGTACGCCGCCAGCTGGCGGCGGATCTCCGCTTCCGGCTCCGCGACGGCGGTCCCGTCGAGCTCGATCGTCGTTCCGAGAACCGAGACGTGCACGGCGACCCCGACGGCGGTCGGTCGCATAAATCCGGCGGCGGCTTTCGTCTCAGCTCGCGACGTACACCGCATACGCGTAGATGGCGATACCGAAAATCACGCCGATCGTCGTCACCGTCTCGAATACGCCTTCCCCGGTCACCAGCCACGCAAACCGAGCGCCGCCGGCGACGACGAGCAGGATGCCCGCCGCGCGGATCGGCGTCCGTTCACCCTCGGCCTCCTGGATCAGGACGACCCCGAGACCGACGGCGATGACCCCGAAGAGGGCGAGTGAGAGCAGGTTGGCGAGGGCGTTCCCCGTCACGACCGCGACGAGCACGAGCGCGAAGTAGAGGATCACGCCCCCGATCAACGCCCGTCGCACCGGCTCCGGAAACGACTGGATGCCGCTCATAGCTCGGGCGAAGGGGCCCGCCCTCTTAGCTCCCGGTGGTTCCGAGCGGGTCGACGTCGAGGCCCTCGTGGACGACGAACTCGAGGACGTTTATCAGGTAGTGGGCGACGATCACGACGAGGAGGCTCCCGGTGAGGACGAACGCGGCCGCGAGGACGAACCCGAGGGTGCCCGTGACGATCACCCCCGCGGTGCCCTGCATGCCGTGGCCGACCGCGAACGCGACCGACGAGCCGACCGCGAGCAGCCAGGGGGAGATCCCAAAGCCCACAGAGAGCGCGCCGACGAGCGCCGCCCGGAACAACAGCTCCTCGAAGACGGCGATGATCGGCAACACGACGAACAGGAGGACGAGCCAGCCGCCGGCCGACTCCGGCGCGAGCAGCTCCCGGAGCTCCTCGCTGAGGTCGATTTCCGCGCGTTTCGCCCCCGCCGCGCCGACCTCGTTGAGCGCGTAGAGGACCACCCCGAGCCCGACGCCGACGACCAGCCCCTCCCGGAGGTACGCCCGGTCGAACGCGATCCCCAGCGCGTCGGCGGGGATTCCCGTGTAGATCGCCCCGCCGATCAGCACGACCGCGAAGAGTCCCTGGGAGACGGCGACGTTCGCGAGCAACGCCGCGGTCGACAGCGACTCCGGTTCGACGCCCCGGTCGTCGGTTCGTTCGCCGCGGATGGCCGGTCCGTCGGAGCCGGCTACCTCCTCGCCCCGCCGGCCATCGACCGACCCGTCCGCTCGGCTCCGATCGACACCCGTCTCGGAGGGTTCGTCGATCCGGACGACCTCTGTCGAGGGGAGCGACGATGCGGCGTCGGTTCGATCGGCCGTGACGTCCCGGCTCCCGTCCGACCTGGACGGATCGAATCGCGGTCCGACGACGCGTTCGTCGCCCCCGTGATCCCGGTCGGTGGTCGGCCCGAGGTCGTCACCGTCCTCGAACGCGACCGTCGTGAGGTGTGAGAGAACGAGCAACAGCGCCAGGACGACGCCCGTGAGTGCCGCGAACGCCACCCACTGGGCCATCTACTGTGGGCTCGGACTCTGGCCGCCCGTCGAGCTGGCGACCTGGCCGTCGAACGCCGAGCCGGTGATCGACTTCAGCCGATCGAGCAGCGAGTCCTTCTCGGGTTCGCCCATCAGGGCGACTTCGAGCACCTCGCTGATGTTCGAACAGGGGATGATCTCGATCATCTCCTTGTACTCGTCTTCGATCATCACGTCCTGTTCGTTGGTCTTGGGGATGATCACCCGATCGCAGCCGGCTTTCGCCGCGGCCTCGATCTTGTGGGTGACGCCGCCGACGGGGAGGACGTCCCCGCGCACGGACAGCGAGCCGGTCATCGCCACCCGCTGGTCGACCGGGATGTCCTCCAGCGCGGAGATGACGGCGGTCGCGACCGTGATCGAGGCGGAGTCGCCGTCGACGCCGCCCTCGCCGGCCTGGACGAACTGGATGTGGACGTCCTTCTCCGAGAGGTCGACGTCCGAGAACTTCTTGATGATCGCCGAGACGTTCTGGACGGACTCCTCGGCCATCTCCTTGAGCTGGCCGGTGGCGATCACCTTCCCACCCCCCTGTGCGGGGGCGATCTCGGCCATCACGGGGAGCATGATCCCCGAGTCCTCGCCCATGACGGCCAGCCCGTTGACCCGACCCTCGACGCCACCCTCGCTGACCTGCAGCTCGTAGTCCTTGCGCCGCTCGATGTAGTCGTCGGCGAGTTGCTGTTCGATCGACCGCGAGCGGTCTTTCGCCCGCAGGACGTGTTCGCGGGTGGTGAAGTCGGTGTCCTCCGCGCGGGCGATGTCGCCGGCGACGCGGACGAGCCCGCCGAGGTTCCGGAAGTGAAGCGTCAGGTGCTCTTTGCGGCCCGCACGCCGTTTGGCCTCGAGGATGACCTCCTCTACGGCCTCGCGGGTGAAGTGGGGCAGGCGGCCGTCTCGTTCGACCTCCTGGGCGATAAACCGGGCGTACTTCCGGCGCATCTCCGCGTTGTCCTCGATCGTATCCTCCATGTACACCTCGTAGCCGTAGCCTTTGATCCGGCTGCGGAGTGCGGGGTGCATGTTCTCCATCGCATCCAGGTTCCCCGCCGCGATCATGATGAAATCACAGGGGACGGGCTCGGTCTGGACCATCGCGCCCGAGGAGCGTTCGGACTGGCCGGTGATCGAGAACTCCCCCTCCTGGATCGCCGTCATCAGCTTCTGCTGGGTGCGGACGTCCAGGGTGTTGATCTCGTCGACGAACAGCACGCCCTTGTTCGACTTGTGGATCGCGCCGGGTTCGACGCGGTCGTGGCTGGGCGTCTCCATCCCGCCGGACTGGAACGGGTCGTGGCGGACGTCACCCAGCAACGCGCCGGCGTGGGCGCCGGTGGCGTCCTCGAACGGCGCCTGGCGCTGGTCGCCGTTGTTGACGATCATGTTCGGCACCATCGCGTCGGTTCCCCGGGAGGTGTACCGGAAGATCAGCCAGATGATACCGGCCGCGAGGATCCCGAGCAGGATGTTCCCGATGATAAACGAGTAGACGATGATCACCGCGATGATGATCCACATCAGGATCGAGCGCATCTGGTTGCGCTTTCTGGCTTCTTCTTTGTGGGCGTCGATGATCTGTTCGCCCTTCCCCGCCGGCACGGTCCGGACTTTCGGTTCGTTGCCGTCGTCGGGGTTGTGATAGACGAGGACGTCCTGGAGGTCCTCTTTCGGGAGCAGCTGGCTCATCGCTTTCGCCAGCATCGACTTGCCCGTCCCGGGCGAGCCGATCATCATCACGTGCCGGCGCTGCTTGGCCGCCTTGATGATGATGTCCCGCGCTTCGTCCTGGCCGATCACCTGGTCGACGAGTCGGTCTGGGACCTCGATGTCCTCGGTGGAATCGATCTTGAGCCCGCCGATCAGGTCTTCGTCGGCGATCGCATCGTCGACCTCGGCGCCCTCGTCGACCTCGACGGTGCTGCCGAGGTCCTCGACGGTCTCGACGTCGTCGTCCCCTCCGGAGCGCTCCCCTGGAAGGGGCTCTTCGCCCCCGTGGTCCGGCTCGTCGCGTCGACTCCTCTCGCCTCCGTGGCTCGGCTCCGGGACCCGTTCGGGGTCGCCCTCGTCGTCGGACGGGCGCTCTTCGCCCTCGACGATCTCGCCCTCGGCCGACGAACCGGGAGCCCCCTGTGGTTCGGGCGCCCCCTCGGGAGGATCGTCGACGTTCGTGTCGTTGCTCATAGAACTGTTTCGGTACTCCAACCGAGGGGATTCGCACTGATATACTTTCTCCCTCGAAGGATCGGACCGAAGATGGATAGGAGGGCTGAGGCCCTCGAATTCTCCACTTCGGGCCGAAAATCGACCTCGCCACCCTTAAGACCGCCACGGCCGAGTATCCGCCATGATCCGGGGGTTCTACATCGGCCGGTTCCAGCCGTTTCACGACGGTCACCTCAGGATGATCGAGGAGATCGCCACCGAGGTCGACGAACTCGTCCTCGGGATCGGCAGCGCCGGCGACTCACACACCGAGCGCAACCCGTTCACCGCGGGCGAGCGCATCATGATGATCACGAAGTCCCTGGTCGAGTGGGAGCGGACCGACGGGACGGAGCTCGTGACCTACGCCGTCCCGATCGAGGACCTGGAACGAAACTCGGTGTGGGTGAGCCACGTCCGGAGTATGTGTCCGGAGTTCGAGGTCGCCTACTCGAACAACCCGCTCGTGATCCAGCTGTTCCGAGAGGCCGGCGTCGAGGTCCGCCAGTCGCCGATGTTCAACCGCGAGGTGCTAGAGGGCACCGAGGTCCGCGAACGGATGATCGAAGACGGCGACTGGGAGAGCCTCGTCCCCGGTCCGGTCGTCGAGGTCGTCGACGAGATCGGCGGCATCGAGCGTCTGTCGATGGTGTCCGACTCGGACGCGAACGGCGACTTGCGGTGAGCTACGGACCGGGCGAGCCGTCGCCTCGTCGACCGTTGCGTCGTTAGCGGGCGCTTTTTTGTTCACGGCGCGTCGACCTCGAACCATGACCGACGTCCCGCGGGTGATGAGCACCCAGCATCCGGACAACGCGACGCTCCCCTTCTTTACCGCCGGCGAGGTCATCGAGGGCGAAGACGAGATCCAGGAGGCCTACTACGTCTCCTCGCATCTCGGCTGTGACGAGGGGATGTGGGACTTCGAGGGAAAAGAGGGCGACAACTACGCCGTGAAGAAGCTGCTCTCGCGGTACGACGACTACTTCACCGACTGCCGGCTCGGAGAGGGGTTCCGGCTGACGATCAGGGGGCCGAACCCGGCCCTCGAGGAGTCGGAGGCGAAGATCCTCCTCGAGATCCTAGAGAGCATCCCCCGGTCGTACGACGCCGCGGCGCTCTTTTCGGACGAACACGGCCTCGAGACCGTCTCACCGATCCACGAGGTGATCGTGCCGATGGTCACCGACGCCGACCAGCTCAACGCCGTCGAGGAGTACTACCGGTCGTTCGTCGCCGGCAAAGGCTCCCGGAGCGTCTGGAACGGCCGGACCGTAGAGGAGTGGGTCGGCCCGTTCGAGCCCGCGGAGATCGCCGTCATCCCCCTGATCGAAGAGCGCGAGGCGATGCTCCGGGCCGACGAGATCGTCCGCGAGTACGCGACCGCCCAGGATCGGGAGTCGGTGCGCGTGTTTCTCGCCCGCTCGGATCCCGCACTCAACTACGGTTCTGTCGCGGCGGACCTGATCAACAAGGTCGCACTCGCGCGCCTCTACCGGATGGCCGACGACGTCGGGATCGACGTCCACCCGATCCTGGGTGCGGGGTCGGCCCCGTTCCGGGGGAACCTGACCCCCGAGCGGGCGGACGCCACGACTGCAGCCTATCCGGAAGTTGAGACGTTCACCGTCCAGTCGGCGTTCAAATACGACAACCCCGTCGAGACGGTTCGAGAGGGGATCGACCGGCTCAAGCGGGCGGAGCTCGGCGTGCCGCCCGAGCCGATCGACGAGGACCGCGCCCTGGAGGTCGTCGATCGGACCGCCGCGGCCTACGCCGACCAGGTCGACGCCATCGCCCCGACGGTGAACCGGCTCTCGGCGTACGTCCCCGACCGGCGGGCCCGGAAGCTCCACGTCGGGCTCTTCGGCTACTCCCGGGAGGTCGGCGAGAACGCCCTCCCCCGGGCGATCGGCTACACCGCCTCGCTGTACGCCGTCGGCTGTCCACCGACGCTGCTCGGGGCCCACGCGCTGACCGACGACGACGTGACCTTCCTCGAGGGGACGTTCCCGGCCTTCTTCGATCACCTCCAGGAGGCCGCCCGCTACTACAACCCACGGTGTACCGACGTGCTCGATCTCGAGCGCGCTCGGCTCGAGACACCCCTGGAACTCGTCGACGTCGAACCCGACGACGGTCACCGGGAGGCGACCGACGAGGTAATCGACGCCTTCGACCGCGGCGACGAGGAGGCCGTCCGGTCGGGGATCCGACGGGGGGCACGCCGGCGTCGGTTCCTCGGGTGAGTCCACGCCAGCGTCGGCTCCTCGGGTGAGTCAGTACCCGTCTTCACCGCTTCCGTTCGACGTCGTCTCTGAGCCGCTCCAGACGCTGGCGTTGCTCGCGGTGGAGGGTGACGATCATGTCCGAGAGCACGCCGAACATCAGCAGCTGGACGCCCAGAAGGATCCCGGCGGCCGCGACGAGCGCGAGCACCTCGTGGCTGATTCCCGCCACGAGATACCGGTAGAGGACGAAGGCGGCGACGGCGCCGCCGGCGAGGATCGCACCGGTGCCGACGCTCCCGAAGTAGATCAGGGGGTTGTTCGTCTTCGCCAGCGCGTACAGCGCGAGGAGTATCGTGCCCCCGTCTTTGATCGGGTGGAGGTTCGTCGTCGAATCCTCCGGACGGGCGCTGTAGCCGATCGGGACGACCGTCGTCTCGACGCCGTTTTTCACACACTCGACGGCGAGTTCGGTCTCGATCGTGAAGCCGTCGGCGTCCAGTGAGAGCCGGCGAAACGAGTCGGTCGTAAACGCCCGGTACCCCGAGAGGATGTCCTCGAAGTCTGCGCCGTGGACGAACCCGAACGCCCGATTTATCAGTCGGTTGCCGAAGCCGTTGAGCGCGCGCATCGCGTCCTCGTCCATCTCGGCGAACCGGTTGCCGATCACGTGCTCGTATCCGCGGGCGAGCGGCTCGAGCATCCGGTCGGCGTCGGCCGGATCGTAGGTGGCGTCGCCGTCGACCATCAACACGTACGGCAGCTCGATCCGCGCTACTGCCTCCCGGACGGCCTGGCCTTTACCCGACCCCGACTGGACGAGCACCTCCGCGCCGCGTTCGCGGGCGATCTCGCGGGTGTCGTCATCCGAGTCGCCGTCGACGACGAGCACGTTCGGATACCCCTCCGCGTAGAACCCGTCGATCACCTCGCCGATCGTCGCCGCCTCCTCGAGGGTCGGGATCAGGATACAGACCTGCTCCGGGTCGACCTCGCGCTCCGTCTCGGTCATCGCGAGGACCTTCCCACGGCCGTCCGGGATCTCACGGAGCGCATCTTCTTCCATCGGCGGGGTATCTGCCCCCGCGGCGCAAAAGCATACTGATCGACCACTGGGGCGATCCCCTCCGCCCGATCACCAGGTCAGTCCCTCGTAGACCTCGAGGGCGTCGGCGTCGACGTCGATCCGGCGGCCGTCGACGAGCACCCGCCGTGCCATCCCGTCGAACGCGAGGTCGTCGAACTCCGGCCAGTCGGTGGCGACGACCGCGGCGTCGGCGCCGGCGAGCGCCCCCTCGGCGGAGTCGGCGTACTCGATCCCCGGCACGTGCTCGCGCATGCGCTCCGTGGCGACGGGATCGTAGCCCACGACGTCGGCGCCGCGGGCCTGCAGCCCCTCGATCACGGGGATCGCTCGCGAGTTGCGGACGTCGTCGGTGCCCGGCTTGAACGCGAGCCCGAGCACCGCGATCCGCGCGCCCTCGAGCTCGACGTGGTCTGCGAGCAGTTCGATCAGTCGCTCCGGCTGCCGGTCGTTCACCTCGACGGCCGCCTCCAGCATCGCCGGCTCGTAGCCGGCTTCGTTCGCGGCCGCGACGATGGCCCGGACGTCCTTCGGGAAACACGAGCCACCCCAGCCGACCCCCGACCGCAGGAAGCGGTCGCCGATCCGATCGTCGAGGCCGATCGCGTCCGCGACCGCGTAGGCGTCGACGCCGTACTCCTTGCAGACGTTTCCGATGTCGTTGATCAGGCTGACCTTCGCCGCGAGGAAGGCGTTGTTGGCGTACTTGATCGTCTCCGCCTCGCGGGTGCTGACTTCGACGACCGGCGGATCGACACGCTCGATCAGCGGCTCGAAAAGCGCCCGCAGCGCCGCGAGCGTGGCGTCGTCGTCGGCACCGAAGACGAGCTTGTCGGGATCGAGGAAGTCGTCGACGGCCGACCCCTCCCGGAGGAACTCGGGGTTCATCCCCACACCGATCGCGTCGCCGGCGTGGGCACGAACCAGCGGGGCGACGACCTCCGCGGTCGTTCCGGGGACGACCGTGCTCTTGACGACGACCGTGTGGGAGTCGACGTCGGCGAGCGCCTCGCCCAGCGCCTCGGCGCCGGCCTCGACGATCGAGGTGTCGATCGAGCCGTCCTCGCGGGCGGGGGTCGGCAGACAGAGCATCGTGAGGTCGGTGTCGACGACCGCGTCGTAGTCGGTCGTCGCCCGCAGCCGGTCGCCGGCGTGCTCGGCGATCCGTTCGGCCAGCCCGGGCTCGTGGATCGGGGTCTCCCCCGCGTTGATCGCGTCGACGACGTCCTCGTCGATCTCGACGTTGACGACGTCGTGTCCGAGGTCGGCCAGACAGGCGGCGACCGTGGTGCCGACGTAGCCGCTGCCGACGATGGAGACGTACATACCCCGAGGTGGTGGCCGGCCAGTTAGTCAGTTTTGGGTTCGCGGACGGTCGACGAGGGTGGTCGTCCGGGGTCGGACGGGGGTGGTCGTCCGGAGTCGAGTAGTGGTAATCGAAGTCGGACGGGGGTGGTCGTCCGGAGTCGAGTAGTGGTAATCGAAGTCGGACGGGGGCGAGCTACCGGCCGGCTACGACCGTCCCGTCTTCGCCCCGCGCCAGCCGCTCCTCGGCGCGCTCGCGGTCCTCGGGGTAGCCGACGTCGATCCGCCAGCCGTCCATCCGGATCGCGTCGATCGTTCGTCCGGACTGGATCAGCAGGTCGATCGCGTCGGGGAGCTCGTACTCCCCGCGGTCGGAGGGCTGGACGAGGTGACAGGCGTGGAAGATCGCGGGCGTGAACGTGTAGAAGCCGGTCATCACGAGGTTCGACGGTGGATCGTCGGGTTTCTCCATCACCTCGATCACCTCGCCGTACTCGTTGGTGTCGAGGACGCCGTACCGGGAGGCCTCCTCCCAGGGGACCTCCTCGACGAGGAAGGCGGCGTCGGCGCGCTGTTCGTTCTGGCGGTTGATCACGTCCCCGAGGTTCGCCCGGAACACGTTGTCCCCGAGCATGAGCACGAACTCCTCGTCGACGTGGGGTTCGGCCTGGAGGATCGCGTGGGCCAGCCCCAGCTGCTCGCGCTGGTGGGCGTAGGTGATCGGGACGCCGTCGTAGCTGTCGCCGTACCGTTCGATGATCCGCTCTTTCATGTAGCCGACGACGACTATCAGTTCGGTGACGCCGATCGACAGGAGGTTGTCGAAGACGTCCTCGACGAGGGGTTTTCCGTCGACCTCGACGAGCGCCTTCGGCTTCTCCTCGGTGAGCGGCCGGAGGCGGGTTCCCTCGCCCGCGGCCAACACGACGGCTTGCATGTCTCGTGGAGTCCTCACGGGCGCGGTATATACTTTGTGAGCGCCACCGCGTGGACGACTCGTGAGCGCCGTCGCGTGGACCGCTCGTGGGCGCCACCGCGTGGGCGGCTCGTGGACGATGTTGCCTCCCGTCCGGACGACTTTTACCGCCGTCGCTCCCAGAACGGGTGGATGCTGCGGAAGGACCTGCTTCGGATCTCCCGCGCCGGCGGCGGCTACCGGCCCCGGTTCGCCGGCAGGGAGCACCGCCCGCTGGCCGCCCGCGTGATCGGAACCTTCCAGGGCCACGTCGGCGAACCCCTCGAGCGCCTCGATTCCGCTTTAGAGGACCTCGAACGGGAGGCCGGGGACTACAAACTCGTCCGGGGGTTCACGGCGCTGCTCGACCGGGAGTCGACGTTCGAGACCCACGCGGCGGTCGAGCCCCGCCGGGCCCGACGGGCCGCCTTCGAGGCCGCAGAAGCCGTCGGCGTCGTCACCGAGGCGGACCGGGAGCGGGCTCTCGCCCGCGCCGGGGACGCCCTCGGGGTCTCTCCCGACGCGCTCGCCCGGTCGCTGTACGCCGACCGCGACAGCCGGCAGCTGCTGGCTGCGGTCGATCCGCCGTGGGATCCCGACGGGCTGGTCGCCCAGTACAACCTCTCGCTGGCCCAGACGGCGCTGTTCGACGCCACGGAGGTCCGCGTCCGATCGACGGAACCCCGGGAGCTGATCTCGGCGGTCAAACGGCTCCGCCTGATGTACGAGATCCGGAAGACGCCGGAGGGACGCGAGGTAGTGGTCACCGGGCCGACCCGGCTGTTCCGTGCGAGTCGACGGTACGGCACCCGGTTCGCGCGGCTGCTCCGGACGGTCGCGGCCGCCACGGAGTGGCACCTAGAGGCGACGGTCGACGACCGGGGAACCGAACGGACGCTGACGCTGAGCGACGCCGATCCGCTCCGGGTGCCGGACGCCGACCCCGTCGCCGAGGTGACCTTCGACAGCGCCGTCGAGGCGGAGTTCGCCGGCCGGTTCGAGAGCCTCGCCCTCCCCTGGGAGCTCGTCCGCGAGCCCGAGGCGCTGTCGACGGGGACGCGGGTGATGATCCCCGATTTCGCCTTCGACTACGAGCACGCTCCGTTCCGGATCTACTTCGAGATCATGGGGTTTTGGACCCCCGAGTACGTCGAGAAGAAACTCGCCCAGCTCGAGGGACTCGAGGACGTCGACATGCTCGTGGCCGTCGACGACTCCCTGGGCGTCGGCGAGGAGATCGAGGCCCGGGACGCCCGCGCGATCCCCTACAGCGGGACCGTCCGGCTCAAAGACGTCGCCGCGGTGCTCCGGGAGTACGAACGGGAGCTGGTCGCCGCCGACGCCGAAACCCTCCCCGAAGAGCTGACGCCGGCGGCCGACGCCGTGGCCCTCGTGGCGCTCGCCGACCGCCACGGCGTCAGCGAGGACGCCCTCGCGGACGTCCGCTTTCCGGACCACGAGCGCGTCGGCCGGACGCTGATCCGTCCGGCGCTGCTCGACACCCTCGGCGCGACACTCGAGGCCGGCATGAGCCTCGCGGAGGCCGAGGCGATCCTCGAGGAGGTCGGGGTAGCCGAGACGAGTGCCGTCCTCTCGCGGCTGGGTTACCACGTCGAGTGGGAGGGACTCGGCGGCGGTCGGCTCCGGGAGTCGTAGCCGACGGCGTCCGTCGATAGCTTTTCTTCGCCAGGAGGGGTACCGTCTGCCATGGACGAGCAGGCCGCCGCCGAGCCGGTCGCGACTCTCGAGGCCAAAGGCGGCACGCTGTCGGTACACGGGGAGTACGTCGAGATCGATCGCTCCTCGCGGTCGATGTTCGACGACAAGCGGATCCCCCTCTCCGAGGTCCGTGGCGTCAGGTACAGCGGCGGCATCGTCACGGGCCACCTCCAGATCGAGCAGACGGGCGTCGAGGCCGACGACGCCGGCTTCCTCTCTCACCCCGTCGACGAGAACACCCTCCACTTCCCACGGGGGAGACGCGGGGACGCCGAACGGGTCCGGAACGCGATCCTCGAGCGCTCGGGAGGCGACTGAGCCGATCGGAGGGGAGGCCGGACTGCCGTGCCGTTTGCGGCTCGACGGACGGATCGCGTCCGTAGAGGTGACCGGGGCTGACGCGTCGTGGTCGACCCGGCCGGGGTAGAGAAAGGCATTTCACTCGGCCGGTGTAGGTGCCTGTATGAGCAACCCCCCGACGGAGTTCTACTCTGAGGAACGCTGGCAGAACTGGATCGACCGTATCGAGGCCGAGGAGATCGATCCGGAAGACGAGTCCTCGGCCCGGCTGCTGTTGAACCTCCAGGACGACACCGCGATCGCGGTCGCGAAAGTCCTCAGAGCGTACGCCGACGGGGAGCTCGACCAGGAGGGGACCCTCGCCGAGATCGCCGAGATCCGCGAGATCGTCCTCGAGGAGGTCGACGTCGACGACGAGGAAAAGCGGCTGCTGATCGACGGCGTCCAGACGAGTCTGGTCTGTGTCTTCTTCGCCGCCGAGGAGTACGTCGCCGGCGGCGTCCCCGAGGAGGGGACCGTCACCGACTACCTCGGGGCCGCCGCCGACGCCGAGGCCGAAGAGGAACTCGACGCGGCGCTCGGCTACGCCGCCCAGGCCGGCACGCTGGTCATCGACGGCGCCGACCTGGACATGCAGATCGCCGAGGAGCTCGAGTACGGGCTGGTCACCGAGTGGATAAACGGCCTCGACAGCCTCGACAGCGCCCTGAGCGACCCCGAGGTCGTCGAGGAGGACGACTGAGCCGTCAGTCACGGGAGCCGGCGTGGACCGACGACGCGGACGCGACGGGAGCCACACCCCTCCCGTGATTTCGGTCGACACTGTGGCTTTTGACGGCGCCGTAGCTCTCCGATCGATAACCCGTGAGGACGGACGCCGAAGCCAGGACTCGAACCTGGGACAACCTCGTTAACAGCGAGGTGCTCTACCATCTGAGCTACTTCGGCCCGTCTCGGAGTTGACGGCAGCGTTTGATAGGAGTTTCGTTTTGCCCGCCCGGGTTCGATACCCTTTCACTCCCGGGCCGAGTAGCCACGGTCGATGACCGACGACGGCGCGCCTCAAACCGACCGTGTGGCCACCGGGACGGCCGACGCGTTCGAGGCGGTGATCGGACGCGTCCGCGAACGGGTCGATCCCGACGAGGACGAGCGGGCGGCCATGCGCGAGGTCGCCGAGACGCTGCTCGCTCGCGCCGAGGCGGCCGCGACCGAGCGCTGTCCCCGAGCCGACGTCCTCAGGGTCGGCTCGACCGCGCGGGGGACCTGGATCAGCGGCGACCGCGACATCGACGTCTTCGTCCGGTTCCCGCCGGACCTCGACCGCGGGCAGCTGGAACGGTACGGGCTCGCCGTCGGCCACGAGACGCTGCCCGACGGCCACGAGGAGTACGCCGAACACCCGTACGTCAAAGGCGAGTTCCGGGGGTTCGACGTCGACGTCGTCCCCTGCTTTCGACTCGAGTCGGCGACCGAGATCCGGTCGGCGGTCGATCGGACGCCCTTTCACAACCGCTATCTCCTCGAACGGCTCGACGACGAGCTCGCCGCGGCGGTCCGGCTCACCAAAGGCTTCATGAAGGGGATCGGCGTCTACGGCTCGGACCTGCGGACCCGGGGTTTCAGCGGCTACCTCACCGAGTTGCTCGTCTGTGAGTACGGCGGCTTCCGGGCGTTGCTCTCGGCTGCGACCGACTGGCAGCCGCCGATCCGGCTCGATCCGGAGGGCCACGGCCGGGGGACGTTCTCGGATCCGCTCGTCGTGATCGATCCCACCGATCCCGAACGCAACGTCGCCGCCGTCTGTGCGCCGGAGAACGTCGCCAGATTCCAACACTACGCGCGCGAGCTGCTCGCCGAACCGAGCGTCGGCCCCTTCGAACCCGCCGAGTACGACCCCCTCTCGGCGGCGACGCTGCGAGAACACCTCGACCGGCGGGGAACGACCCCCGTCGCGATCCGGTTTCCCGCCCCCGAGTTGGTCGACGACCAGCTGTACCCACAGCTCCGGAAGTCACTCGAGGGGGTCGTCCGTGGACTCGACGACCTCGGCTTCGAGTACCTCCGGGCGGAGACGTTCGCCGCGGAGACGGCCGTCCTGTTCGTCGAGCTCTCGGTCGCCAGCCGGCCCGCGGTCGAGCGCCACCAGGGGCCGCCGGTCCACGTCCGGACCCACGCCGAGGGCTTTTTCGCCGCCTACGCCGACGACCCGGACGTCTACGGGCCGTTCGTCGACGGCGAGCGCTACGTCGCCGAACGGGAACGCGAGTTCACCGACGCCCGGACGTTCCTCGAGAGCGACGCGCTCTTCGACGTCGGCCTGGGCAGCCACGTCGGCGAGCAGCTCGCGGCGGGGTACGAGGTGCTCGTCGGCGAGGAGCTCCTCGAGCTCCTCCCGGAGTTCGGCGAGCAGCTCGCGGCGTACTTCGATCCGGCCCCCTAGGCGTGTGCGTCGGCGACGTCGGCGAGCAGCCGCTCGACGGCGTCGTCGACCTCGCCGTCGGGTTCGATCGGGGCCCGCCCGTCGAACGTCTCGTGGACCAGCGCGACGCTGTCGGCGAGCACGTTCAGCCCGTACCCACCCTCGAGGACGAACGCGAGTGCCGCGTCGCTCGTGTCGGCCGCCGCCCGCAACCGGTCGGTCAACAGCGCGTACGCCTCCGTCGAGAGGCGGATCCGCGAGATCGGATCGTGGCGGTGGGCGTCGAAACCGGCGCTGACGAGCAGGAGGCCCGGATCGAACGCCTCGATAGCGGGGACGATCAGCTCCTCGAACGCCGCCAGGTAGTCGACGTCGTCGGCGCCGGCGGGCATCGGCACGTTCATCATCGCCCCCTCCCCCGCCCCCTCGCCGATCTCTCCTACGTCGCCGGTGGCCGGGTAGAGCCCCCTCTCGTGTGTCGAGGCGAAGAACACGTCCCCGCGGTCGTAGAAGATGTCCTGGGTGCCGTTGCCGTGGTGGACGTCCCAGTCGACGACGGCTGCCCGGTCGACTCCGAGCTCCGCTATCGCGTACTGGACGGCGACGGCAGCGTTGTTGACGAAACAAAAGCCCATCGCGTCGTCGTACACCGCGTGGTGGCCCGGCGGTCGGCCGATCGAGAACGGCGTCTCGCGTCCGTCGTCACCCGCCACCGCACGTTCGACCGCCCAGCAAGCCAGCCCGACGCTTTGCTCGATCGCCCCCCAGCTGTCCTCGACGGCGGTCGTGTCCGGATCCCAGTTGCCCCCGCCCGCCTCACAGAACGCCTTCACCTCCTCTACGTACTCCCGGTCGTGGACGGCTGCCATCCGGTCTATCGAGGCCGGGTCGGCGGCGACGTACTCGACGCCGTGTCTGTGTTTGAGCCGCTCGCGGATCGCCCGCAGCCGGTCTGGACTCTCCGGATGGCGGGCGCCGGGGTCGTGTTCGAGACACGTCTCGCTGTAACCAAAGCGCATCGATCAATGGAGAAGCGAGAAGTACGTCTCTACGTCCTCGGCTTTGACCGTTCGCCGGTCGGCGTGGCGAGCCAGCGTCGCCGCCGCCTCGGCGACGTCGTCGGCGTACCCCTCGAGAACGTCCGCGAGGGCCACCCGGGCGTCCATCGAGACCCGGTACCGACCGTCGATCTCGAGTCTGGCGATCCGGTCGACCGGCGCGACCGGCAACTCGAGTGTCTCACGGTCGACGACCCGCTCGACGCCGAAGTCCTCGGCCATGATCGTCTTCCGCCCGTCCTCGGAGGCCCGTCCGGCGGCGTCGACCGCCAGAGCGGCGCCGTACTCTTGGATCCGCTCGGCCAGCTCCTCGGCGGCATCGGCGCTCACCCGGAGGTCCCCCGCGTTCCGACGGATGATCGAATCCACCGGGGCGAACGGAAGCTCGACGTTCATACCCTAATTCCCGCAGTAGACGCCCTTAAACGTTATCGACTCGTTTAAGGGGTTCCGAAGGGGCTCAGATTACAGGACGTCGTCGGCGTCGAGCCGGCCGTCACGGACGACCCCGCGGGCGGTGACCTCCTCGCCCAGTCCGACGTCGGCGCCCGTCTCGACGCTCATCGTCTCCTTCCCGTCGTCGAGTACGACCGGATCGCCGGCCTGGACGACCACGCCGGTGAACTCGATGCGTTCGCCCTCCGCGTGCCCGTCGTCCACGCCGTCGTCCGCTCCGCCGTTTTCGGCCCCGTCTGTCCCACCCGCGTCCGTCCCGCCGGCGAACGCCGCGAGGCCGGCTTCCCCCTCCGGGTCGTCCTCGACCTCGCCGTCGAGCACCGTCACCGTCGAGCGCCAGCCCGCCGACGCCTCCAGGTCGTCCCGCCAGCCCTCCTGGATCTCGACGTCGCCGAAGGCCACCTCGTCGCCGGGGCCCAGATCGACGTCGGCTTTCTCCCCCCACAGGGCCACACGGATGTCGCCCGTGGCGTCTTGCAGGCGGACGTTCCGGACCTGTCCCTCAGAGCCGTCGTCCCGGTCGAAGGTACGTTTCGGATCGGCCGAGCGCACGACGCCGGCGACGTCGACCGTCTGGCCGATCTCGAGGGACTCGATCGGCTCGCTCCGTGGCACGTACTCGACGTCCCCGTCGGTCTCCTCGACGGCACCGCGCTCCCCGACGTGGAGTTCGATGTCGCCGTCGCGCTCGCGGACGTAGCCGTCGACGACCTCGACTGCCGTTCCGGGTTCGAGCTCCGCCGCCCTGTCGGCCTGCTCGTCCCAGAGGGTGACCCGGAGCCGGCCGGTCGGGTCGCCGAGGGTGAGATTCGAGACCCTCCCCTCCGAGCCGTCGTCCCGGTCGAAGGTGCGAACCGAGCCGGTCTCGAGGAGCTTCCCGACGAGGTTGACGTTCGACAGCCCGAGGGTGAGCTCCTCGATCCGATGGGTGTCCCCCACCTGGACGTCGATCTCGGCGTCCTCGTCGATCTCGACCTCGTCGACGCTGACCTCGACGCCGCTGAAGCCGTCTTTCGGCCGGCCTTTGATCCGTAACACCTGGCCCTCCTCGAGTTCCTCGACCGCGGCGACGGCGTGTTCGTCCCAGAACGCCGCCCGGATCGCGCCCGTCTCGTCGGCGACCTCGACGTTGGCCACACGACCGTCCTCGTCCTCGCCGTCGCGCTCGAACGTCCGGAGCTCGCCGACGTCGACCACCTTCGCGAGGAACTTCGCCTCCTCCATCCCCGGCTCGATGTCGGCGACGCCGGAGACCTCGCTCTCGCCGACCTCGTGGGCGACGAGCATCGCCGCCGTCTCGGCGTCCGCGAGCCCCCCCATCTGCTCGACTTTCGCCTCGACGGCCTCCCGAAACTCCTCGAGGGAGACGTCCGCGTCGAGGTCCTCGTAGACCCCCTCGATGTCGCTCATATCACCTTCCAGCATGGCCAGCCCGCGCATAAACGTTGTCCATTCGCCGGCGGACGCCGTCCGCGTCGGCTTCTCCGATCATGCCGGCCGATCGTGCCCGTTCGGATATAAACCGTCGGAACGCTCGCGGAAACCGCCCGACGGGACGCCGTCACCCTTTCGAAAGGGCTTTAACCGCGACGACAGTATCCACAGGTGAGTCCTGGTAGGGTAGTGGACTATCCTCTTGGCTTGCGGAGCCAGGGACCGGGGTTCAAATCTCCGTCAGGACGCTCACTCCTCGCGGCTGCTTCGCGACGCGAAGCAGCCGCTCGTCGTTCGGTCCTGACGTGCCCACCGCTCGCGTCGCTCGCGGTGGACTCCGTCAGGACGTTCTCGGAACACGACGCGACGAGCGAAGCGAGGGGTCCGTCCTGCAAACGCCGATCAGGGAGCTCGTATCGAGATCTGACTGTCGGCGGTTTCGCCGCGTTCGCTCGTCTCGACGGAGTCGGCTTCGGACGCGGGACGGGTCGGCTCGCCCTACGGCCGGTCTGTCACCTCCTCGATGGCCGGATCGAGGAGTTTCGATTCGGCCGTCCGGAGGTGTTCCAGCAGCGTCGTCTTCGAGATGTCCGCCAGCTCGGCGAGCTCGCGCGTGGTCACGTCCCGCGGCCAGGAGTAGTAGCCGTGGTCACAGGCGAGCTCGAACACTTCCCGCTGGCGGACGGTGAGCAGGGCGATCCGATCGGCGACGCCGAACCCGTCGTGGGAGGTGATCCGTCGGACGGAGATCTCGGCGTTCCCGCGCTCGCGGACCCGATCCAGCCGCTCGTGGAGGCGGTCGCGATCGTCGTCGTCGACGAACACCGGCCAGTACTCCGCGCCGTCCTGGACGCGAACGGGCGACTCCTGGATGAACCCCTCCGAGGCGAGGTGATCGCTTATCGTGTTCGTCGAATCGTACTCGACGA
Source organism: Natrialbaceae archaeon (assembly GCA_003552885.1). GTDB lineage: Archaea > Halobacteriota > Halobacteria > Halobacteriales > Natrialbaceae > Tc-Br11-E2g8. The sequence goes on along the minus strand of PUPA01000169.1, from coordinate 286 downwards.
ACAGCTCGCGGCTGCTGCTGGCGGGGCTCGAACGCACCGGCACGCGTCCCTCGGCCACGACGACCGACTCGGTGAGCTCCGAGTCGTGAGTGGCCTCCACCAGCTTCTCGGTCCCGTCGTCGGTGGTGCCGTAGGCGGTGAAGTGGCCTTTCACGCGCCCGTCGGCCGCGTTGTAGACCGTGTGTGCAAGCAACTTCGCGGGCGTCTCCTCTGTGACCTCGAGCGTCCAGCAGTCCGGGTGCCAGATCTCGAGGGTCAGTCTCGCCCCGTTCGCCGACTCCATTAT
>PUPA01000001.1 GCA_003552885.1 Natrialbaceae archaeon | reverse complement strand
GTCGTCTTTCTCGTAGCTGAACCGTCCGTCGTCGCTCATGATCGGTTGCTCACTCGAGTCGGACCAACTCACCGGAGGGGGTCAAACGTTGCGGTCCCGGCGCGGGGAAGGCGGCCGGACGTTGCGGTCCCGGCGCGGGGAAGGCGGCCGGACGGCGAACGCGCGGGCGCCGTGTGTGGAGTCACCGACGAGAACGCGGAGGAACGGGGGTCGTCGAAAACGACGAGAACGCGGAGGGGAGTCGTCGAAGACGCGGAGGAGTCGGTGTGGGACCGCCTACGACCGCGTGAACCGGTACTCGATCGTCCCGAGGCCGGGAACGGTGAGTGTCCCGCGCCGTCGGTCGAGTCGTCGTCTGAGACGGCGAGTACCCCAGAGGGCGACGACGCCGGCCGCGAGGGCTGCGGCCGCGACCGTCGGGTACGCGGCGAGAAAGAGGCTGCCGTAGAGAACCGCGAACAGCGCGAGGAGGGTCCTGGGAGAGCGGTACATCGGGGGCGTATCGAAGCGTGTCGGGTGTGTTCGGGCCATGGGTTCAGGGGTCCTCGTCCGAGAGGAGGGCCTCGACGGTTAAAAAGTTTCATATCTCGAATACGTTTTGACGAGTGTTATCACCAGTCACACACTCAGAGGTGCTGAAATCCGGAAAGAGATGGTGTAATCTGTACCATGGTACCTCGTCGACACTTTTCAGAACCGTGTTAATTACCGGCCGAGGTGGCGGAGTGAGGTACTCAGCCCGTGTTCTTCATGCCGGCGGCGATCCCTTTCACCGACAGCCGGAGGGTCCGTTCCTCGACGTCGGTCAGCTCCTCCCGGTCGAGCAGGCTCACCTGCAACAGGTTCAGCGGGTCGACGTACGGGTTCCGCCGGGTCAGGTTCTCGGCGAGCCACTCCCGGGCGAGCAGCCCGTCGCGGCCCGAGATCGCCGTCACGAGCTCGACGGCCCGCTCGTGTTCGGCGACGATCCGCGGGAAAAAGCGCTCCCGGCGCTCCTCGGCGGCGAGCGCGGCGTACTCGGCGGCGATCTCGAGGTCCGTCCGGGCGAGCGAGAGCGCGGCGGCGTCCACCGTCGTCCGGAAGAACGGCCACTCCTCGTACATCTCCCGGAGGGTCTCGATCGACCCCCCGTCGTCCGTCGGCCTCGTCCCGTCGTCGTCCGTCGCTCCCGTCCCGTCGTCGTCCGCAGTCGCCGTTCCGTCGCCGCCGAGGTAGGCGTCGATCCCCGTCGCCAGCCCGTACCAGCCGGGGAGGATACACCGCGCCTGGGTCCAGGAGAACACCCAGGGGATCGCCCGGAGGTCCTCGACGGTCCGTTCGCCCGTCCGCGAGGCCGGCCGCGAGCCCAGATCGAGCTCCTCGATGACCGTGATCGGCGTCGCCTCCTCGAAAAAGCGGACGAAGCCGTCGGTCTCGAGCAGGTCGCGGTAGGCCTCCCTGGCCGCGTCGGCCATCCGATCCATCGCCGCGGTCCAGGCCGGCCGGACCGGCTCGTTTCGGCCCTCGACCGCCCGCAGCCGGGCGAGCACCTGGGCGTTGAGCATCTGCTCGACGTTGCGCTCGGCGATCCGTGGGTTTCCGTACTTCTCGGCGATCGCCTCGCCCTGCTCGGTGAACTTGATCTCGCCGGTGACCGTCTCGGGGGGTAACGCCAGCATCGCCTCGTTCATCGGCCCGCCGCCGCGGGAGATCGATCCCCCGCGACCGTGAAACAGCCGGGCGGTGACGTCGTACTCCGCACAGATCTCCGCGAGCCGCCGGCCGTTTCGGTGCAGCGACCAGGTCGCCGCCAGGAAGCCGTTCTCCTTGTTCGAGTCGGAGTAGCCGAGCATCAGCTCCTGGACGTCGCCGCGGGCGGCGAGGGCGGCCGCGTACGCCTCGTTCTCGAACAGCGTCCCCACGATCCGGCGGGCTCCCGACAGCGCCGACTCGGTCTCGAGCAGGGGAACCACGTCGAGCCCGCTGTGGTCCGGGAGGTCGACGACGCCGGCCTGGTCGGCCAGAAAGAGCACCTCGAGGACGTGGCTCGGCTCTTCGGTCATCGAGATGCAGCAGGTGTCGATCGCGTCGGTGCCGTACTCCCGTTGCCAGTCGGCGAGCCGATCGAACAGCTCGAAGACCCGCGTCGCCTCCGCCGACAGCCCCGCCCGATCGGCGAGGTCGACGACCGGCTCCGACTGGAGGATCGCCCGGGTGAGCCACTCGACGCGCTCGTCCTCGGTCATCGACCGGTAGTCGACGCCCTCCCGCTCGAGGGCCGCCGCGATCGCCGCGGTGTGGTTCTCCCGGTGGTCCCGGAGGTCGAGCCCCGCGAGCGAGAAGCCGAACGTCTCGAGCCGACGGATCAAGGGGGCGACGTGGGCCTCGGCGACCGTTTCGGCGCCGTTTCCCCGCAGACTGTCGGCGAGCAGCTCCAGGTCCGCGAGCAGGCCGTCGGCGTCCCGGTATCCGCCCGGACGAACGTCGCCGACGCGTGCGAGACGCTCGTCGACGAGCCAGAGCTTCCGGCGGTAGGGTTCCTCCGGGTACCGCCGTCGGGCCTCCTCGTACCGCCTCGGCAGCCGCTCGCGGTCGGCCTCGAGGGAGGCCGCGAACGCGGGACCGACGTCGAGCCGACCGCCCTCCTGGCTCACCACCCCCGAGAGCTTGGCGACCGCCTCCCGGTAGCGCCCGAGGACGACCGACCGCTGGCGCTCGAGGGTGTCCGCGGTCACTTCGGGGGTGACGTGTGGATTCCCGTCGCGGTCGCTCCCCGCCCACGAGCGGAACTCGAACAGCTTCGGGACCGGCGGCGGCTCCTCGAGACGACCCGCCAGGGCGGTCTCGAACTCGTCGTACACTTCGCCGACGACGTCGAACAGGGTGTGTTCGAGGTACCACTGGACGTTGCGCGCCTCGTCGGTCGGCTCGGGGCTGCGAGCACGGACCTGTGGAGTCCCCCAGAGGCTCGTCACCTCGGCGTCGACGTCCCGCCAGAGCTGGGCGCGCTCTTTGTCCGTGAGCCGGCGTTCGTCGAGGCTCTCGAGGTGGGTGGCGACGGTCCGCAGCTTCGCTTTGACCGTCTTGCGGCGGGCCTCCGTCGGGTGGGCCGTGAACGTCGGCTCGATGAGGACGTCCTCGAGGACCCCCCCGGTGACCGCCGGACCGGCGTCGGCCAGCGCCTCGGCCGCGCGCTCGAGGCCGTCCTCGAGCTCACCCGCCTGGGAGTCACGCCGGATCGCCCGGACCCGTTCGCGTTCTTCCGTGAGGTTGATCAGCTCGAAGTAGGTGGTGAACGCCCGCGCGAGCGTCCGACCCTCGCCGGGAGCGAGCCCCTCGATCCGGTCGAGGAGCCGCTCGCGGGAGTCGAGACGTCCCTCCCGGTAGGCCTTCGCGTCGGTCCGACACGACTCGACGGTCTCGAACGCCGCCGGGGTGGTCTGTGTCTCGAGGACCTCGCCGAGCAACGCACCGAGTTCGCGGACGTCCCGCCGAATACCTCTGCTGTGTAAGCTCATACCATACTGTGGGGCCCCCGGGGGAAAAAGTCCCGCCCGCCGAAGACGGGAGCCGTTCTCGCCCAACGGAGACGGGAGTCGCGACGACGACACACGACCGAAGGGGCGAGCACGCGCGGACGACGACGGCAGGACGGTCCGCAGGCGGAGGGCATAATAGGGTTCGGCCGTACGTTCGACCGTGAGCGGATCCGTACGGACGAGGGACGTCGACGCGGTCGACAGCGACGTCGCCGTCGCCGTCGGGACGGCGCTGTCGGGGGTCGCGATGGCCGGGACCATCCTGCCCCTGCGACGGGGACAGGCCGACGAGGCGGTCACGGCCGCCGTCGTCTTCGGCGTCCTCGCGCTCGCCGTGTTTCTGGGGCGTCGGTACGACGTCGTCGGCCGCCGCCAGGGGGCACCGATCGCCGGCGCGGCGAGCCTCGCAGTCGTCCTCCTGTCGGGGTACGCGTTGAACCAGGGCGTGACGGCCGACGTCGCGATCGGCTCGCTGTCGTTTCCGGCCGTCTTCGGCGTCCTGCTGGCCGGCGGCGGCGCCCTGGGGATGGCCGCAGCCGACTACGCCGGCGTCAACGGCGGCGGGCTGAAACGGCGGGCGGCGATCGCCGGCGGCATGACCGTCGTCGGCGTGCTGGGGTTGCTGGCGACGATCCCCTCGACGCTCGTCCTCTCGATCCCCGCGTTCGTGCTCCTGGGCGGGGAGTTCTCCGCGCTGGAGTCGATCGCGATCGCCCAGCTCGCGATGGCGTTCGGTATGGGTGGGGTCGCCGTCGGCTACGTCTGGTTGCGCGGCGACGGGCTCTCGTTTATCGACCTCCGGAGACCCACCCTGCGCGACGTCGTCTGGACCGTCGGCGGCGTGTTCGTCCTCTTTGGCGCACTGATCGCCATCAGCCTCGTATTGAGCTCCGCCGGCGTCGAGAGCGCAGACCACGGGACGGCCGAACAGGCCCAGCAGAACCCGGAGATCCTGTACGTGTTGATCCCGGCCTCGCTTCTGATCATCGGCCCGTTCGAGGAGCTGCTCTACCGGAACGTGATACAGAAGTCCCTCTACGACGTCTTCTCCCGGGCCGGCGCGATCGTCGTCGCGAGCGTCATCTTCGCTGGCGTTCACTTTCTGGCCTACTGGACGACCGACGTCGGGGCCGTGCTGGCGAGCCTGGGGGTCGTCTTCGGGCTCTCGCTCGTGCTCGGGGCCATCTACGAGCGCACCGAGAACCTCCTCGTCCCCGCGCTGGTCCACGGGATCTACAACGCGATCCTGTTCGCCGGGCTGTACTTCAGCGTCGCCTGATCGACGTGGGCGACCCGGAATCGCGCGGCGTCGGTTCACACGGGTGACACGGTGGGTCGGAACCGACGGCGAGCCACGGGGCCGTATCAGACCGCGAGACGGATGTTCGTGAGCGTCTCGTGGTCGACCGGCTGCTCCGCCGCGGTGACGCGTCCGTCCCCGTAGTCGACCAACCCGACGTCCGCGAGGTGTGGGAGGTGGACGTGAACGAGCATCGTCAGGACGGCGTCCACGTCGGCGTCGGAGCCGGCCACCTCGACAGCGAGCGTCCGGACGTCGACCGGCGACTCCCGGGCCGCGAGTGCGGCCAGCACCCACCGGCGTCGCGCGTCCGCGAGCGCCCGAAGGACGGGCGCTGGCGTGGCCAGCAGCCGGTCGATCGCCGGCTCCTCGAGGACCGCGGAGACGGCGGCGACGCCCGCGTCGGTCCAGGTCACCACCCCGGCGTCCTCGAGTGTGGGGAGCGTCGAGTGGACGAGCGCCGTCCGGACCCGTCGTCGCTCGTCACCGGGGGGCCGTTCCGTCCCCTCCGTGGCCACCAGCGTCGCGAGCCGTGAGACCCGGACTGGCTCCCGTCGCTCCCGGAGAACCACGAGCACCCGCCGGCGTCGCGCGTCCGCGAGCGCCGCGAGGAGGCGATCCGTCGGGTCGCGTTGGCTGTCGAGACGTCGCGTGTTCACGTCTCACAGTTGGCGAGACGTCCGCAAGAATCCGGGTCCTAATCGTTTTGGTAGTCGAGGTCGCGACCGTCACGGCCCGAAGAGTGTGGACGGTCCGTGACGATCGACGGAACGGCCGACGGTCCACGACGACCGACGGCACCGTCAGCGCTCGATCGACTTCGCCGTCTCGACGAACGCCGCGACGTTCTCGACCGGCGTCCGCTTGTGGACGCCGTGTCCGAGGTTCAACACGTGGCCGGCGGGGCCGGCGGCCTGGACGATCTCGTGGGTTCGATCGCGGACCGTCCGTTCGTCGCCGAGCAACGCGGCCGGATCGAGGTTCCCCTGTACCGGTCGGTTGCCGAGCTCTCGACGGGCCGCGTCCATCTCGACCGTCCAGTCGAGGGCGACGACGTCGGCGCCCGTCTCGGCGAGTAACTCGAGACGGCCGCCCATGTTCCGTGCGAACATCACCGTCGGCGCGTCGACGCTCCCCAAGATCTCCCGGTGGAGGGGCAACAGGAACTCCCGGTAGTCCGCGGGGCCGAGCAGCCCGGCGTACGTATCGAAGAGCTTCACGACGTCCGCGCCGTGGTCGACCTGGTAGGCGAAGAAGTCGGCGACGACGTCGGCGAACGCCTCGAGCAGCCGTCGGAACGCCTCCGGATGAGCTGCCCGCAGCCGCCGGAGGGCCATGAAGCTCCGGGCGGGCTCGCCCTGGACGGTGTAAGCCGCGAGCGTGAACGGACCGCCGGCGAACCCGAGGACGGCCGCACGACCGTCGAGTCGTTCGGAGAGCCGTTCTAGCAGTTCGCCGACGTAGGGCAACTCCTCCTCGATCGACGTGCGCTCGCGGTGGGTGTCTTCCGGGCCCTCCACGGGGTTCTCGACGACCGGGCCGACGCCGGACTCGATGTGGTACTCGAAGCCGAGGGGCTCGATCGCCGTCAGGATGTCAGAGTACATCACGACGCCGTCGGGTTCGAACCGCTCCCACGGCTGGAGGGTGATCCGTTCGGCGATGTCGGGCGTCGTGATCGCCTCGTAGAAGCTGTGTTCGGCCCGGATCTCCCGGTACTCGGGGAGGTACCGCCCCGCCTGGCGCATCAGCCAGACCGGCGGCCGTTCGGTCCGTTCGCCCCGGGCCGCACGCAAGAACAAGTCTCTCATACGTCCGGAGGGGGCGGCGCGGCTGATAAGTCGGTCGTTTCGGGTTCACGCAGTCCAAACCGTGCGGAGCCGTCGGCCAACGAGTCCGACGGCGCTGCCGTCGACGCTCACGGCAAGAGCAGGTAGACGAACCCGACGTAGCAGACGACGAGGATCGCCCCGTCGATCCTGGAGAGACGCCGACCGTGGTACATCAGAGCGACCATTAGTACGGAGAAGCCGATCATCACCGGGATCTCGAAACGGACGACTGCGGGCTCGACAGGGATCGGCACGATCACGGCGACGATCCCGAGCACCGCGAGCACGTTGTAGATGTTCGAGCCGACGACGTTGCCGATCGAGAAGGCCGTCTCGCCCCTGATCGCGCCGACGACCGACGCCGCGAGCTCCGGCAGGGAGGTGCCGATCGCGAGAACGGTGAGCCCGATGAACAGGTCGGAAAACCCCATCGCCGAGAGGATCCCGCGTCCGCCGGAGATGAGCCACCGCGAGCCGACAACCAGCGCGATTAGCCCGACGACGACGAAGGCGACGTCCCGGAGGTCGACCCCCTCGTCGGGCCGATCGACCGTCGTCGGCGGGTCCGCGTTCGCGTAGTAGAGCAACAGGGCGGTGAACCCCCCGAGGATGGCCAGAAAGACGAGCCCGTCGAGCCGCGAGAGGGTGCCGTCGGCGCCGAGGACCAACAGGAGCACCGCCGAGAGCAGCATGAACGGAACGTGTCTGCGCAGGACGACCGGTCCAACGGGCAGCGGCCGGATCAGCGCCGCGAGCCCGAGCACCAAGCCGACGTTGGCGACGTTCGAGCCCACGACCGCCCCGAGGCCGATGTCCGTCGAGACGTCGAACGCGCCGACGACCGCGACGAACAGCTCGGGAGCGGTCGTCGCGAGGGCGACGACGGTGACGCCCACGGTGACCGCCCGGAGCCCGACCCCGAGTGCGATCCTGGCGGCGCCCGCGACGAGCAGCTCCGCACCGGCGTAGAGAGCGAGGACGCCGCCGGCCAGCAAGGCGAGCTGGACGGCGACGGTCTCGGCCATGGCTCCCCGTAGAGGAGTGTGTGAGATAAGCGATGTGGATGCTCACACCTCCGACGGTGTCAGAACACCCCGATGATGAACGCCAGCCCCATCCCGACGAGGACGACCGCGGTCAGTAGGGGCAGATACGGCGTGTACGTCTCGACGGTCTCCCGGTGGTGTTCGTAGCCCGCGATCAGCGCGAGCGTGGGACACAGGATGGCGACGATCACCGCGAGCGAGTAGACGAGCATCAGCTCGAGACAGAACGCCGTCCCGACACAGATCGCCAGGATCTGGATCGGCTCCTCGTGGGCGAACCCGAGCACCAGCGCGGTCGTGCCCAGAGCCACGAGTCCCCGCTCGGCGTCGCTCTCGTCCAGGTGTCGGTGTCCACCCCCCGGGAGGCGGCTCCGGAGCCCCGAAGAGCCAGCCGTCCCGTCGTGAGCGGACCGATCGCGGCCGCCGTGGTCGTGGGAACCGTCGGCGTCGTGGCCGGGATAGCCGCCGTCGGTCCGGTCGTCGCCGGCCTCGTCGTGTCCGGTCTCGTCGTGGGTGTGGTCGTGATCGTTCGCGTCGTGGGCGTGACCGTGGTCGCCGCCGTGGCGATACTCCCGGATCCCGAGCAGGATCAGCGCCGTGCCGGCGACGTACCGGAGCCACGGCCCCTCGGCGAACGCCGCGAAGCCGCTGAACCAGTAGTACGCGGCGACGAGCGCGACGCTACTGATCAGGTGGCCGACACCGAGGATGAGTCCCGCGATCGCCCCCGCGAGGTACCGCCGCGAGCGACCGAGGGCGTACGTCGCGGCGATCGGCCAGCCGTGGTCGGGCAACACGCCGTGGACGACTCCGATCGCGACCACGCCGAGGAGGAGCCCGAGGTCCATAGCCGAGCCTCGGGTTCTGGGACCCAAAAGCCCTGTTAGCACCGTCTCGGAGGGATCGTAATACGGACCCGCCCGCGACGGCCGCTCGACCGCCAGGATATATGCGCCCGTGGCCCGAACCGATCGTCGAATGCGCACCAGTTTCAACGTTCCGGAGGGGCTGCTCTCGGAGTTCGACCGGACCTGGCAGGCAGAGGGGTTCGACTCCCGATCGCGGGCGATCCGCGAGGCGTTACAGGAGTACACCGAAGCACACACCAGCCTGGAGCGTCTCTCCGGGGAGGTCACCGCGGCGGTCGCCTTCGACTACCGCCACGAGCCGGTCATCCGGGAGCTCCACGACGTCCAACACGAGTTCCAGGACGTCATCGCCGCGACGAGCCACCTCCACGAGGGCGAGTGGTGTCTCGAGACGCTGTTCTGTTCCGGCGATGTCGGGCGGGTCCGCGAGCTCGTCTATCGGCTCCGGGACTTCGACGACGTCGGTAGGGTGAAGCTCCTGTTGCTCCGCTCGTGACCGGACGGGGAGACCGAGAACCGGAGCCACGTCTCCCCGGTAAACCGGAGCTATTTCCCCCGAGACCACCATCCCCCGCACATGCAGGTGTACGGACTCCTCGGGAACCCCGTTGGACACTCGCTGTCGCCGCCGATGCACGAGGCGGCCTACGACGAACTCGGCATCGACGCCCGATACGTCACCTTCGAGCCGGCGGACGCCGGCCGGGCGATCGAGGGCGCGCGGGCCCTCGGGATCGCCGGGTTGAACGTGACGATCCCGTTCAAGCGGGACGTCCTCGCTCACGTCGAGCCCGACGCGCTCGCAGCCCGGATCGGCGCGGTCAACACGATCGACTTCGCAGGTGAGCCGACGGGACACAACACCGACGCCGCGGGCGCGATTCGTGCGCTCGAGCGGGCCGACGTCGGCCTCGGTGGTGCGCGGGCGACCGTCGTCGGGGCCGGCGGCGCGGGCCGAGCGGTCGCGTTCGCGCTGGCCGACGCCGGCGCGGCGGTCTCGGTCGCAAACCGGACCGACTCCCGTGCCCGCGAGCTCGCCGCGGAGGTGCCCGGAGCGTCGGGCCACGGGCTCGAGGCCCTCCCGGAACTGCTCGCCGACGCCGAGGTGGTGGTGAACGCGACGAGCGTCGGGATGGAGGAGGATCGCTCCCCGATCCCCCCGGAGGCCCTCCACGCCGACCTCGTGGTGATGGACGCGGTCTACCGACCGCTGGAGACGCGGCTGCTCCGGGAGGCGGCCGACCGCGGGGCGCGGACGGTCGACGGCGCCTGGATGTTGCTCTACCAGGGCGTCGAGGCGTTCGAGCGCTGGACGGGCGCGGACGCGCCGGTCGACCCGATGAACGAGGCCCTCCGGACGCGCCTGGAGGGTGACTCGTCGGAATGAAACGCCGTCCGCCGACCCCGCGGGCCGAAGACGCACCTCCGGAGATGTTCGAGGAGGGACACCTCTGGCTGCTGGAGCGAATCGACGGCGAGCCCATTCGATTCCAGCTTCTGGCGTCCGGCGTCGTTCGGTTCGGCGACCGCGATAGGGTGTACGACGATCCCGACACGCTCCCGGACCGGTACCGACACGCGGTTCGGCACGTCCGGGAGCGACTCGACCGCGAGGCGCTCCGGGGCGCCGTCGAGGACGTCGAGGACGTCGTCCTCTTCGGCCGGGCGACCGTCCGCCGGACGATCGAGTACGACTGGGAACGGACGCCGGCGGTGCTCGGCACCGACGTCTGGTCGGCGGCGACCGGACGGTTCTACCCGCCGGACGTCGCCGAGGGGATCTTCGAGCGTCTCGGCCTCGATCCGGTGAACGCGATCGAGCGGGAACGCCGTGCCCGGGACTTCGATCCGGAG
>PUPA01000210.1 GCA_003552885.1 Natrialbaceae archaeon | reverse complement strand
GTCGGCGAGCGTGGCGAGCCCGCCGTCGAACGGTCTCGACTCCCACCGCTCGACGCGCTCTCTCGTCTGGGAGTTCATACGTCACCAAACAGGAACCACCTCAAATACGTTTCGCCTAGATCTTCGACTCGGCGTCGTCTGCGAGCTCCTGCATCCGCTTGCCGATCCGACCCGCGTTCGAGAACTCGTCTTTGCTCATCGCCCCCGCCAGGGCGTTGCCGAGCACGAAGACGGCGTGTTTGTGTTCGCTTTTCGACTTGTGGACGTGGGAGGGGTCGACGCCGAGCTCGTGGTAGGGGTCGAACAGCCCCTCCTCGACCTCCTCGCGGTCCTCGAAGTACTCCATGATCGTCACGAGCTGTCCGTGTAGCTCGAGGAGCTCGTCTTTGTGCATGTCCGCGCCTACGGCCGGTCGTGGGTTAAGGTTTGTGTCGACGGGTGCCGTCGGACGGGCGATTTCGGCCCCTCGAGGGGCGTTCGCGGCCGATTTCGCGGATTCGTCGACCGCAGCCGTCGGATCCGCGATCACGGAGCCACGGCGGCTGCTTCCGCCGTGGCCAATCCGGCCGTCGACGACTCGTTCGCCGTCGGGATCGGTCCGTCCACCGTCGGAGCCGGTCCGTCCGCCGTCGGGGTGATCCTGACGTCCGCCCCGTCGGTCGCCTCGACCGTGACCGCGGCGACGATCGACTCGGGGCCGGCCGAGATGGCGACGGTCCGGTCGTCGACGCGTTCGAGCGCGAGCGCCCGGTCGTCCGTCCGCCCGTCGAGATACGCCGTCGCGGCCGTCTCGAACGTCTCGGCGTCGTCGACGTCGCCAAAGCGGACCGTCCAGACGTGGGCGTCCCGTTCGGCCCCGGGGTCGGCGATCCGGACGGCGCGGTCGTACTCCCAGCCGTCGGCGGCCGTCCGGCTCCGGTCGGCCGACAGCTCCGTCGCGAGCACCTGCTCTACGACGTACTGGCCCATCGTGTCGGCCTCGACGAGCGACCAGTCGCGGTCGTCGGCGGCGAGGCGGCCCTCGAACGGTTCGAGGGCGCGCGCTGAGCCCCGTTCGGCGGAGAGAACCGCAGCCATCGTGGTCGGCGGATCCTCGTAGATCGACCAGTGGTCCGCGGGGGAGTCAGCGAGGGCGTCGGCGTACCGGTAGCCGTAGTAGTAGGGGCCGGCAGTCAGCCGCGTCCAGGGGGTGGCCTCCTCGTAGAGGGCGTCGATCGACTCGTTCTCGGGCACGACGTCGGCGTCGTACCGGTGGGTGTACGCCGTCGAGCCGTACACCGCGCCGGCTTCCATCACGGCCGTCCGGACGAGGTCGGCGTCGGTCGTATCCCGGTGGGCGGGTGGGATCGCCGCCACGACGTCGCGGTGGACTCCCCGCTGGAACTGGGCGGCGTGGACCAGCTCGTGGACGAACACCCGTTCGATCTCCGCGGGGGTTGCGTTCTCGCCGGGGAGCACGTAGACGGCGTTCGCCGGGCTCGCGACGCCGCCCGCGGCGAGCCCGTCGCCGCCCTCCGGCGGCGTGAGGTTCATCGTGGCGTGGAAGCCGTCGGGTTCGGTCCTCGGCGCCGCGGGCGACAGCGGCTCCTCGACGTAGACGGTCGGCGGGCGCATCTCGACGTCGAGCATCGTCTGGACCCGTTCGAACGTCCGCTCTTCGTCGAACGGCAACTCCCCGCCGCGAACCTCGAGCTCCGCGGACCGGTCGTCGGCCCCGTCGCCGGAGCCGGCGTCCTGGCTGCCGTCGTCGGCGTCCGGGTCGCCGTCCGTCGGCCGGTCCTCGCCGTCATCCGTACCGTCGTCTGACCGGTCTTCGCCATCGGTTCCCGGGCCGACGTCGTCGACCGCTGCCGGCCGATCCTCGGCGGTCGGAGGCTCCTCGATCGCCGGCGCGTCGCCGGGACCGTCGACGGCAGGGGCTGCACAGCCCGCAAGAACCACGAGGAGGGCGACCAGGAGGGCACGCATACGGATCGGTCACGACGGCCGGCGAATAAATCTGTCGGGGACGACAGTCGGTCGCCGACGAACGACACCCCCGCCGTCGACGGGAAGCGGAGCGAGCCACGGCCGTGTCGGGTGTGCGGACGGCGGGGTCGGGCCACGGCCGTGTCGGTCAGGGCGCGTCGGGGCCGGCCCCGACCGATCCGTCGTCGAGTGGGGTGTCGGCGTCCACGGCCTCCCCGAGGTCCAGTCGTTCGACGGTCGCCGGAGTCGGGAGGCCTGTCGGTCCCCAGCCACGGGCGGCGTAGTAGGCGTCGAGTATCCGTTCGAACCCCTCCGGGTCGAGGGCCCCGCCGGGGTCGCCCTCGGTGGACCGACGCAGGGGTTCGGGGAGCCGGTCGTGGCGCCTGTCGAACCCCTCGCGGGCGTTGAACAGCCGGACGAGCGTCCAGATCCGCTCGCCGATCCGGGTCAGCTCGGCGGTCGTGTACGGCCGGCCGACGGCCGCGAGCCACTCGCCGCCCAGATCCTCCCACATCGCCTCGCCGACGAAGTCGTCGATCACGAGGCTCCAGAGCACGGACCGAACGGTCTGGGCACCGACGACTGTCTCGACACGGTCGGCGACCGTCCACCCTTCGCCGACGAACGCCTCGGTCTCGATCGGCCGCGCCCTGCGGTGGCAGGCCCCCCGATCGCTCGTGGCGTACGCCAGGGCCATGCCGGCGGCACCCCGTGGATCGTAGGAGGGCAACGCCATGGACTTCACCGTCGGGATGAACGCCTCGCCGCCGTAGCGCTCGCCGGCCGCCTCGACGCCGCGGGCGAGCGTCGCCGGGAGCGAGTCGGGCCAGCGTCCGGCGGCCGCGTCGCCGCCGATGGCCCCGATCAGTCGGCCGATCCCATCGACGTCGCCGAACGCGAGTTCGGAGTCGATGACCCCCGCCTGGGTCGCCCGGATCGCCCAGGCGACGGCGTTGCCGGCGTCGATGACGTCCAGTCCGAGACGGTCACAGCGCTCGCCGAGGACGGCGACGTCCTCCAGGTCGTCGATGCCGAGCCCCGCTCCGAGGGTCATCGAGGCCGCCCCCCGCAACACGACGGTGCCGTCGTCGGTCTCGACGTAGAAGTCACCGGGCACGTCTCCGTCGGGCACCTCCCGCCCGGTCGCGGCCTCGCGAACCGCCTCGATGCCGATCCCCTCGATCCCCTCGAACCGGTCGCGTTGCCACCCCTCCGTCGCCAGGTGGCCAACCTCGTTGGCGAAATCGACGCTCTCCATCGTCCCCGCGGCGGCCTGCCACTGGCCGGTGCCGTGGTCGGCGTACCGTTCCTCGAGAGCCGCCCGAAGCCGCTCGATTTCGGGTGGCGTCTCGGGGGCGTCGCCGCGGGCGACGATGGCTTTCAGTCGTTTGCTCCCCATCACGGCGCCGGCGCCGCCGCGGCCGGCGTGGTGGTCTCCGCCGTCGGAGGCGACGGTCGCGTAGGCGACCTCCCGCTCGCCGGCGGGGCCGACCGACGCCGTCGCCGCGTCGGGGAAGGCGGCGTCGGTCTCGACGGTGTCGAGCCCCCAGGTGTCGGTGGGCGCGACCCGGGCGTCGCCGTCTTCGACCTCGATCCGGACCGGCTCGTCGGCCCGGCCGGTCACGAACAGACCGAGAGCGCCGGCCAGCGAGCCAGCGAGCCGGTCGGGGAAGGTGCCGCCGCTGTAGGAGTCGAGGAACGTGCCGGTCAGCGGCGACTTGGTTATTACGGCGTGGCGGGACTGACCTGGCAGGTGCCCCGAGAGCGGGCCGAGGACGAACCCGAGGACGTTCGCCGGCCCGCGTGGGTCGGCTCCCGCCCCGAGGTGCTCATAGAGGTACCTGGCGCCGAGGCCCTTCCCGCCGAGGTACCGCTCGAGCCACCGATCGGGGACGCGTCGGCGCTCGACCGATCCGGTCGAGAGGTCGACTGCGAGCACGTGCTCGCGGGGTCGGTCGGCCATGGCTGTCGTTCCGTCCCCACCGTTTCTACGGTTTCGGTCCCTCCCGACGCGTGGGAGTCGACGCGCCGGAGCCGAACCACGTCCTATCGAAACTCCGTCAACACGTGGACCAACGGGCCGTCGTCGGGGGGTAGCGCCGGCGTGTCCGTCGGATCGTCCCCCGGAGACCGCCCCTCCGAGAGGGCTCGAGGCGCCTCTCCGGGGGAGCTTATGTGGCGCGAGCGCGTACCTCCGGACGTATGATCCAACACTGGACGAGCGTGACACGGCGGAGGGTCGGTCATGTCGAGTGAGCGAGAGACGGTCGAGACGATCTGTCCGTACTGTGGGGTCGGCTGTGGCATCAAAGTCAGCCAGGGCGCCGAGCCGGGCGACGTCCGGTTCATGCCCTGGGGGGAGGCCCCAGTCAACGAGGGCCGCATCTGCATCAAAGGTGGCGCGGCGACCGAGGTCGTCGACCACGAGGATCGACTCACCGACCCGCTGATCCGCGAGGACGACGGCGAACTCCGCGAGGCCAGCTGGGAGGAGGCCTACGAGCTGATCGTCTCCGAGCTGGAGCGCATCCGCGAGGAGTACGGCCCCGACGCCATGGGCTTTTATGGCTCCTCGAAGACGATGAACGAGGAGAACTACCTCCTCCAGAAGCTCGCCCGCCGGTACGGGACGAACAACGTCGACAACTGCACCCGGATGTGTCACGCCTCGACGGTCTGGGCGCTGCGGACCAGCCTGGGCGCCGGCGCGATGACCAACAGCATGCAGGACCTCCGCGAGGACGCCGACGTGCTCTGGATTCACGGCGCGAACCCGGCCGAACAGCACCCGATCGCCAACAGCCAGTACTTCCGGCAGGCGGTGCTCGAGGGGGCGACCGTCATCCAGGTCGACCCGCACGCGAACAAGACCACCCGCTCGTTCAAGATCGACGAGACCGACCGCCACCAGCACCTCCAGGTGAAGCCGGGCACCGACATCGCCCTGCTCAACGTCGTCATCAAGACGATCCTCGAGAACGACTGGGTCGACCACGAGTTCGTCGAGGAACGAACGGAGGGCTTTTCCCACCTCGTCGAGACCCTCGAAGACTTCGACAAGGAGGCGGCGGCCGAGGAGTGCGGTGTTCCGCTCGAGGAGATCGAACGCGCCGCCGAGGCGTACGCGAACGCCGACAACGCGACCATCTTCACCGGGATGGGGATGAGCCAGCACACGAGCGGCGTCGACAACGTCCAAAACGAGATCAACCTCGCGCTGATCACGGGCAACGTCGGCCGTCCCGGCACCGGCGTCAACCCGCTGCGCGGCCAGAACAACGTCCAGGGAACCTGTGACGTCGGCGCGATGCCGAACGTCCTCCCGGGCTACCAGCTGGTCGACGACGACGAGGCCCGCGAGGCCGTCGAGGAGGTCTGGGGATTCGAGGTACCCGACGAGCCCGGCCTGACGAACGTCGAGATCTCCCACGAGTCCGGGAAGTCGGTCCACGGCCTCTACATCATGGGCGAGAACCCCATCATGTCCGAGCCGGACGCAAACCGGGTCGCCGAGCGATTCGAGCAACTCGAGTTCGTGGTCGTCCAGGACATCTTCCCGACGGAGACCGCGGAGTTCGCCGACGTCATCTTACCGGCGACGACGTGGGCCGAACGCGGCGGCACCGTCACCAACACCGACCGCCGAGTGCAGCTGATGCGCGGCGTCGAGAAGGTCCACCCGAACACGAAACACGACCTCGAGATCGTCAGCGAGCTCGGCACGCGGCTGTTCGGCGAGGGGTTCGACTTCGACGATCCCGAGGCGGTGTTCGAGGAGCTCCGGCAGGTGTGTCCGATCTACCACGGGATGACCTACGAGACGCTGGGCGAGGAGGGGATCCACTGGCCGTGTTACGAGCCGGGCGACGAGGGCGATCTATACCTCTACGCCGAGGAGTTCGACACCGAGAGCGGCCTCGGGCACATCGAGGGCGTGCGCCACCAGGATCCAAAGGAGACGCCGAGCGAGGAGTACCCGCTCGTGCTCACGACCGCCCGGCTCGAAGAACACTACAACACGGGGACGATGAGCACGCGCTCGCCGACGCTCGACCGCGTGAAACCAGAGAACTTCGTCGACGTCCACCCCGCGGACGCCGAGCGGTACGGCATCGAGGACGGCGACTACGTCGCAGTCACCTCCCCGCGCGGCCGGATCGAGCTCAAAGCCCAGGTCACCGAGGACATCAAAGAGGGCGTGATCTGGACGACTCCACACTTCGCTGCGTCCTCTGCGAACGTACTCACCAACGACGTGCTGGACGAACGGGCGAAGATCCCCGAGTACAAAGCCGCCAGCGCGGAGATCGAGGTCGGCATCGAGCCCACAGAGCCCGCGGACGACTGACCGGTCACCTGGGACGCCACGGGCGTCCGCCGGCGATTCGAAGCGGGCGTCGGCCGACCACGCCCAGGGGTCGCGCCCGCGACCCGTCAGCCGCCGATCCCGAGACCCTCGACTGGAAGCGACGTGGACGCTGCCTCTCGGTAACGCCTGTTATACCCGTTGCGACGCCGGAGGCCGGATCGACGGGACGGCCGTTTTTCCGGGCGGGTGCGGTCAGAACAGCCCGGAGATGGTGCCGTCGGGGTCGATGTCCATGCCGGCGGCGGCGGGCTCGTCGGGCAGCCCCGGCAGGGTGAGCACGTCGCCGGTGAGCGCGACGAGGAAGCCGGCGCCAGCGGATGGGTAGATCTCCCGGACGTCGAGGGTCCAGCCCTCGGGGACGCCTTTGAGGCTCGCGTCGTCGCTCAGCGAGTGGAACGTCTTCGAGAGACAGATCGGGACGTCGTCGAGCCCGAGCGACTCGAGACGCGCGATGTCCTCGCGGGCCCCGTCGGAGTAGTTGACGCCGTCGGCGCCGTAGACCTCCGTCGCGACCGTCTCGATTTTCTCCTCGATCGACTCCTCGACGTCGTAGAGTGGCGCGAACTCCGAGGGCTCCTCGCTGGCCGCGACGATCTCCTCGGCCAGCTCGGCGCCGCCGGCCCCGCCCTCGCCGAAGACGTTCGACTCGGCGACCCTGACGTCGAGTTCCTCCCGGCAGTACTCGAGGACGGTCGCGATCTCGTCGTCGGTGTCACCCGGGAACCGGTTGAGCGCGACGACGACGGGTACGCCCCACTTCCGGAGGTTCCGGACGTGTTTCTCGAGGTTCGCGAGGCCACGGGAGACGGCGTCGACGTCCTCGGCTTTCAGCTCCTCGAGATCCGGGGGCCACATCTCCTGGCCGTGGTACTTCAGCGCGCGGACGGAGGCGACGATCGTCACCGCGTCGGGCTCCATCCCCCCGAACCGACAGACGATGTTCATGAACTTCTCGGCGCCCAGATCCGAGCCGAAGCCGGCCTCGGTGATCAGATACTCCGCGAGGTTCGAGGCGACGTCGTCGGCGATGAGCGAGTTCGTCCCGTGGGCGATGTTCGCGAACGGGCCGCCGTGGACGAACGCGGGCGTCCCCTCGATCGTCTGGACGACGTTCGGTTTCAACGCGTCGCGCAACAGCAGGGAGACGGCGCCGGTCGCCTCGATGTCGTCGACGGTGACCGGCTCGCCGCCCTCGTCGTAGGCGACGATCATGCGCCCGACCCGCGCTTTCAAGTCCGCGAGGTCCTCGGACAGACAGAGGACGGCCATGAGCTCCGAGGCGGCCGTCAGCAGGAAGCCGTCCTCCCGAACGGCCCCGCCGGTCTCGCCCATGCCGACGACCGTCTCCCGGAGCGCGCGGTCGTTCATGTCGATCGCCCGCTTCCAGGCGACTGCCTTCCGGTCGATCCGGGGGGCTTCGTCCTGGCGGATGTGGTTGTCGAGCATCGAGGAGATGAGGTTGTGCGCGGAGGTGAGCGCGTGGAGGTCGCCCGTGAAGTGGAGGTTGATGTCCTCCATCGGGAGCACCTGTGAGTAGCCACCGCCGGCGGCGCCGCCTTTGACCCCGAAGACGGGGCCGAGGGAGGGTTCGCGGATCGCGATCAACGCGTCTCTCCCGATGTGGTTGAACGCCTGGCCGAGCCCGACCGTGGTGACCGTCTTCCCCTCGCCCAGCGGGGTCGGCGTCATCCCCGTCACGAGCACGAGCTTTCCCTCGCCGTCGCCCTCCTCGCGGACGCGCTCGATCGCCTCGGTCGTCAGCTTCGCTTTGTACTCCCCGTACAGCTCGAGGTCGTCGGCCGAGAGGCCGTACGGTCCGAGTATCTCCGTGATGGGTCGTTTCTCGGCGGCCTGTGCGATCTCGTAGTCGGTCGGTACCGACGTATCGCTCTCTGGTGGTGACATCGATGTCCGGTGGTTTTCCGGACGCGGTTATCAATGTTGGCGTATCTATACGTTCCCGAACACGACGTGTTTCGCCGACCGGCGGGCGGACGACGGCGCGCGGTCGACCTCGGCACGTCCGTCGGCGAATCGGTCCCCGGCCCGGCAGTCGACGAATCGGTCCCCGGCCCGACAGTCGACGAATCGGTTCTCGGCAGACACGACCGTCGGCGAATCAGTCCCCGGCCCGGCGGTCGACGTAGGCCTCGATCTCGCGCTCGACGGCCGGCTCGATCGGCGGGCGCTCGTACCCCTCGAGGAGGGACCCGACGCGGCCGCGAGCCCGCTCGCGGGTCGAGGCCGCGCCGTCGTCGGCCCAGTCGTCGTGTGATCGTTTGTCGACGACCGCGGGGCTGTGAAAGCCCTCCGTCGGCGTCTCGAGGAAGTGGCCCGCGGGCTCGGTGGCGGCCAGCGTCGCGGGGTCGAGGGCGTCCGCGTCGACGGCGTCCCCCTCGGCGAACCGGTCGAGGTACCTGACGGTCTCACAGTCGAGGACGAACTTCTCGGGGGAGACCGCCGCGTAGGACTCGAGGACGCCCGCGGCGTGGAGGACGAAGTCGACGCCGCCGAAAGCCGTCACCGCCTGGAGGAACGTCGACTCGAAGCCGGCCTGGTAGTCGACGGCCTTCGCGTCGGTGAGCCCGCCGCCGCTTCTGGTCGGCAGCCCGTAGGCGCGACCCAGCTCGGCGGCGAGCGGGACCGCCAGCGCCGACTCCGGGCTGCCGACCGACAGCGAGCCGTGGCGGTCGTCGACGGGCGAACACGAGAGGCCGTAGACGACCGGCGTCCCCGGCTCGACAAGCTGGGTGAGCGTCACCCCCAGCAGCGTCTCGGCGTTCGCCTGGGCCACCGAGCCGGCGACCGTCGGCGGACCGGAGGCCCCGACCATCGTAAACGAGGTGACCACCGGCGGCTGGCCGGCGTCGGCGTACGCGAGCAAGCCGGCGAGCATCGCCTCGTCCGTGCTCCGGGGTGGCACGGTGTTCACGAGGCCGGCGACGTACGGCCGACGCAGGTCGGGGTCGTCGACGGCGATGCCGACGAGCTCCAGACACTCCCGGGCGCGGGTGGCCCCCGTCGTCGAGGCCATCACGGGCTTATCGGAGAGTGTGAGCGACCGTCGGAGCGTCTCGAGGTGTCGACGCTCGCCGGGGACGTCCGCCGGCTCACAGAGGCGGTAGCCGACGCAGGTGAGCGCGTCCTCGCGCTGGGTGAGTTTCACCAGCCGCTCGTAGTCGGCCAGCCGCGCCCGCCGGCGTTCCCCCTCGAGGGTGTGGACGTGGGCGGGGCCGTAGCCGGGTGCCCGGACGGGGCGGCCGTCGCCGACGACGACGTCGTTCTCGGGGTTGCGTGCGTGGAGGGTGAACCGCGAGGGGGCGCTGTCGACGGCGTCGGCGACGATCGATCGCGGTACCCGTACCACGTCGTCGTCCCCGACGGCCGCGCCGGCCTCCGCGAGGAGCCGTCGGGCCCGGCCGTGGCGGACTTCGATCCCGAGCTCCTCGAGAACGTACATCGAGGCCCCGTGGATCGCCGCCACGACGTCGTCCGACCGCCCGGGGGGCGGGCCGGCGACCGTCTCGGCGTCGAACATGGGTGGGCATAGCGTCACCCCCGAGATAAGGGTTCGTTCCGCCAGCGGGGACGCCGGCGCGGTCGGTCGATTCGGTCGGAGCCGGCCCGGCGTGGACACGACCTGTCCGGATCGCTACCCGTCGTGGTTCGGCGACCGGCGTGTCGCCGACGGCAGGAGCTTTATTCGCGGCGGCGAAAGCCGCCGGCATGGAGTACCACGAGGCACTGGGGCGCCTGGACCGGCTCAGGCGGCTCCGTCCGAAGATGGGGACGGGGACGACGGCCGCCCTGCTCGCGGCCGTAGGCGATCCACACGAGGGGGTGCCCGCGGTACAGATCGCGGGCTCGAACGGCAAGGGGAGTACGGCCGCCGTCCTAGAGCGAATCCTCCGGGAGGCGGGCCTCGAGGTCGGCCTCTACACCTCCCCGGATCTCAACGACGTCCGCGAACGGATCCGCGTCGGGGGCCGGAAGATCCCGAAACGGGAGGTCGTCCGGTTCGTCGAGGCTGCCTGGCCCTTCGTCGTCGACCGGGCCACCGAGGGCGAAGCGCCAACCTTCTTCGAGGCGTTCACCGCGCTGGCGCTGTGGCACTTCGGCCGGGAGGACGTCGACGTCGCCGTCCTCGAGGTCGGGATCGGCGGTCGGTACGACGCGACCAGCGTCGTCGACCCCGTCGCCGCGGCGGTCACGAGCGTGAGC
>PUPA01000174.1 GCA_003552885.1 Natrialbaceae archaeon | reverse complement strand
CCCTAACGTTCGAACCCACCTCGCGCGGGGACGACACACGGCACGTCGACCGACGGACCGGAAACGGAGATCACGGGAGCCGAACCCATAAACGCCTCCAGGTGGGAGCTCCGGGTGAATGCGCGCCTTCCGGATCGCCTACGACGGGACCGACTACCACGGCTTCCAGCGCCAGCCCGACGTCCCGACCGTCGAGGACGTGATCTTCGACGCCCTCCGCGCGCTGGGGGTCCTCGCCGCCGACGCCCGGAAGCCACCGGGGTACGCCGCGGCCGGCCGGACCGACGCCGGCGTTTCGGCGCTGGCCCAGACCGTCGCGTTCGAGGCCCCCGGCTGGCTCACCCCGCGTGCGTTCAACGCCGAACTCCCGACCGACGTCCGCGCGTGGGCGAGCGCCGACGCCCCGGCCGACTTTCACGCCACCCACGACGCGAGTCGTCGGGAGTACACCTACTACCTGTACGCACCCCTCGGTGACGACGTCCCGGCCGGCGCCGGCGACCCCCCGACGCGGGGATCACGCCCGGCGACGGTCGACGACGACCGGTTCCGGGCCGCCCTCGAGGCGCTCTCCGGACGCCGGGACTTCCACAACCTGACCCCCGACGACTGCGGGACGGTGCGGTCGCCGACCCTCGAGGCGAGCCGCGAGGGCGAGTACCTGCTCGTGACGGCGACCGCGGACGGCTTCGCCCGCGAGCTCGTCCGTCGGCTCGTCTCGCTCGCCCGGTCGGTCGCCACCGGCGAGGAGCCGTTCGCGAAGATCGCGCGCGTGCTCTCGGCCGATCCCCTCCCGGGCCACGAGGGGGTCGCCCCCGCGGCGCCCGAACCGCTCGTGCTGACCGACGTCCGCTATCCCGGGGTCGAGTTCGTCGTCGACGACCGTGGGGCCTCGAGCGCCCGGGCCGTCTTCGGAGGGCTACGCGTCGAGCGGACGACCGGCGCGCGGGTCGCAGAGCGCCTCCGGGAGGGGATCGCCCGGCGGTCGGGGTCCCCGTAGAGTGACGTCCAGGGGCCGCCCGGCTCACAGCCGGCTCTCGATCGCCCCGGCGGTCTTCGGCCCGACCCCTGGCACGCTCTCGAGTTCCTCCCGGCTCGCCGCGCGGACGTTCTCGACGCTGCCGAACCGCCCCAGGAGCCGTTTTCGGGTCTCCGGCCCGACCCCTGGGACGCCGTCCAGCGCCGTCGACACCTCGTCGCGAACGCTCCCGTGGTACTGGAGCGCAAAGCGGTGTGCCTCGTCGCGCACCCGCTGGAGGAGATGCAGCTGTGGGGCGTCGTCGGGCCAGTCGAACGTCCCGTCGGGCGTGATGACCCGCTCTTCGGCCTTCGCGAGCGCGATGGCGGGGACCGCCCAGCCGGCGGCGTCGAGGGCCTCTCGGGCCGCCCCGAGCTGGCCGCGGCCGCCGTCGATCACGAGCAGGTCCGGGTCAGGTCGGTCGTCCCGGCCCTCGACGGCCCGGCGGGCGCGCCACCCGACCAGCGTCCGCATGTTGGCGTAGTCGTCGTTCTCGTCGGCCAGTTTCTTCCGGCGGTAGGCCGACTTCTCGGGGTCGCCGTCGACGAACGTCACGTCGCTGCCGACCGCCGCTCGCCCGCCCGAGTGAGAGACGTCGAACCCCTCGATCCGGCCGGCCGACTCCAGCCCGAGAGCCTCCGCCAGCGCGGCACACTCGTCGCGCCGGCCGACGTTCCGGCGGGCGTTTTTCAGCGCGAGGTCGACGAGCGTCGCCTCCCGACCGGCGCCGGGAACCCGGACGTCGACGCCCTCCGCCTCGAGCCAGGCGCTCACCTCGCCGTCGCCGTGGCGTTCCGGGAGGAGGATGGCCTCGGGTAACTCGCGTTCGGCGTAGTACTGGACGAGAAACGCCGTCAGCACGCCGGGGACGCCCTCGCCGCCGTCGGGAGCCGAGAGCGCGTGTCGGTCCCGCTCGAGGAGCTTTCCCCCCTCCGCGCGCAGCCGGGCGACGGTCGCACCGTCGCCCTCGATAGCCACCCCGAGGACGTCGACGGTCCGCTCGTCGCCGATCGACCGGACCGCGTCGGCGCCACCGCCGTGGAACGACTCGACGGCCGCGAGCCGGTCCCTGAGGTTTGCCGCGCGCTCGAAGTTCCGTTCGGCGGCGGCAGCCTCCATCCGCTCCGTGAGGGGGCCGGCGAGCACCCCGGTCTCGCCCTCGAGGAACCGCCTTACCCGGTCGACGTCCTCCCGGTAGGCGTCGAGGTCGATCTCGCCGGTGCAGGGGGCGGTACAGAGGCCCATCTCGTAGTCGAGACACGGTCGGTCGCGCCCGGCGTACTTGTGATCCGAACACGCCCGGAGCCCGTAGCTCTCACGGAGGGCCTTGAGCACCGTCTCGACCCGTCCCTTGTCGGTGAACGGGCCGTAGACGGTCGCTGACTCCTCCGGGTCGCGGCTCACCTCGATCCGTGGCGCCTCGCCGGCGGTCAGCTGGACCATCGGATACGATTTGTCGTCTTTCAGCCGGACGTTGTACCGCGGGCCGTGGCGTTTGATCAGGTTGGCCTCCAGGAGCAGCGCCTGGGTCTCGGTGTCGGTGACGGCGATCTCGAGGCCGTCGGCACGCCCGACCATCCGGCGGATCCGCTCGCTTCTGGGGTCGGCGTACGACCGCACCCGCGAGCGCAGGTCGACCGCCTTCCCGACGTACAGCGTCGTCTCGCCCTCCCGGAACTGGTAGACGCCCGGCTCGCGGGGGAGCTCCCCGGCCCGCCGGCGGACCGCGTCGGCGTCCATCACCGGTCTCTAGCGAGCCGACGGCTTTGAGCCTGACGTCGACGCCCCTGGGCCCACCGTTGCCTCGAGGGTGGATCGGATCGACGGATCGGACCGGCTTATCGGAATCGTCACCTCCTCCCCACCGTGGACGTAGAGGACGAGCCGTCGACGGCGGGAACGGCGGTACTGCAGGACGAACGCCAGCGCCGCGGCCGCGGCGAGCAACCCGAGAAAGAGCGCGAGCGCGTCGACGAGCGTCGCCAGCGCCTCGACCGTTCCCAGCGCGTCGTCGATTCCCACCGAGGGTCCCTCGCCGTCGATCGGCGACGGGACCAGCGCCCGGAAGCCGGCCGTGGCGGCGAACCAGAGCACACAGACGGCGACGACGCCGGCCGCGAGAGCCCGGAGGAGTCGGCCGCGGTCGCCGCCGGCTCGCTCCCCGACGCGGGCCACCCTCGCCCGGTCGACCGACCGGACCTCCCCGGCGCCGGGAACGAGCGCGATCAGCCGGTGGCTCGTGAGCAGGACCGTCGCTCGCTCCAGCTCGAATCGCTCCTCTACGTCCTCGCCGGCGTACAGCAGCGTCGACGCCCGGTCGAGCCCCATCCCCGGAGGCTGCACGCGCCGTGAGGATCAATCTCCCGGCCGACCGTTGGGTCGCCCTCGCTCCCACAAAGGTTTAACTCCGCACGAGACTTCGTCCTTCTCGAGAGGACAGATGTCACCCGAAGACGCCGACGACCGACGGACCGACGAGCCGGAACCGGACGACGACGGACCGACGTCGGAGGGAGACGACGGATCGGGAACGGAGGAGACGGCGGCCGTCGACGACGTGGACGTGACGGGCGCCGACGAGCCGGCCCCGGATGAAGCCCTCGAGCACGCCGCCTCCGACGCGGTCGAGGAGCTCGACGCGCGGATCGTCGACCTCCTCTCGTGGATCCTCGATACGGAGACGAGAGCGAAGATCTACGTCTTCTTGCTCGCGAACCCCGCGAGTACCTCAGAGGAGGTCGCGACGGGGACGGGCCTCTACCCCAGCACCGTCCGGGAGGCGCTCGCGGAGCTCCACGACGAAGGACGGGTCGACCGGGAGAAACGCGAGAGCGACGGCGCGGGGAACAACCCCTACGAGTACACCGCGATCCCCCCGAGCGAGCTCGTCGGCGGCGTCGCAGACCAGGTCCAGCGGGAGCTGAACACGATCTTCTCGCTCGATCGGCTCCTCGACCGCGAGGAAGAGCCGTTCGAGGCGGACGCCGAGCCGGTGACGATCACGGTCGACGAGGCACCCAGCTCCGTCGAGTCTAGCGAAGGAGACGCGGACGAGGGAGACGACACGGGCGACACGGACGACACGGGCGGCGTCGAGGAAGACGACGTAGACGAGGGAGACGACGCGGACGAGGGAGGCGCGGACGGCGAGCGCCGCGAGTAGACCGCCGGCGGGCAAACGGTTTTGACCCCATGTACGAAACGGGGGATAGAGAATGCGCTCACAGCACACACAGCAGGGAGGAGGCCGACCATCGGGGAGTGGGAGGGATCGACGATGAGCGAGGAGCTTCCTCCGGTGTACGGCGGAGAGATCCTGCACGTCCACCTCGACGACGGCGAGGTCGAACGTGAGACGATCGATCCCCGGGACGCCCGCCGGTTCCTCGGGGGGAACGGCTTCGCCGCGAAGCTGGTTCACGACCACGTCCCGCCGGATGCGGGGCCGTTTGACCCCGAGAACGTCCTCGCGTTCGCCGTCGGGCCGATGAACCTGACGCCGTTTCAGTCGACCAGCCGTGGAGTCGTCGGCTTCGTCAGCCCGATGACCGACGGCTTCTTCGACAGCACGTTCGGCGGCACGTTCCCGCGGGCCCAGAAGTCGACGGGGTTCGAGGCAATCGTTCTCCACGGCCGGGCCGAGGAGCTGTCTTACGTCCACGTCGACGAGGACGGCGCCGAGGTGAAACCCGCAGCCGAGCTCGCGGGCGCCGAGACGTACGACACCTGCGAGCGGATCCGCGAGCGGGAGGGTGAGGGGTACGACACTCACGTGATCGCAGCCGGCCCGGCCGGGGAGAACCGCGTCCGGTACGCCTGCTTGCTCCACGACTCGAAGATCCGGGAGGGGGTCGCCGGCCGCGGGGGCAGCGGGGCGGTGTTCGGCTCGAAGAATCTCAAAGCCGTCGCGATCCGCGAGGGGGAGTTCGAGCCCGAACCCGTCGAGGAGGACGAACTCCGCCGGCTCGCTGCCTCCCGGATGGGGCCGCTGATGGAGGGCACCGAGATGCTCCAGGAGTACGGCACCAGCGGTCTCGTGAACCCGGTAAACGAGATGGGGAAACTCGGCGAGCGGAACAACCGCCGCGAGCAGGCCGCCGACGAGGACGCGGAAGCCGTAAGCGGCGAAACCCTCCGTGCGGAGTACGTCACCGAGGACACCACGTGTGCGAACTGTGCGGTCCGGTGTGGGAAACGCGTCTCCGTCGAGGCCGAAGGGGTCACCGCGGCGAAGATCCCCGAGTTCGAGAGCCTCTTTGCGACGGCGTCGATGCAGGCGACCTACGACATCGAGCGGGTGATCACGTCGAACGACCTCTGTGATCGGCTGGGAATGGACACGATCAGCTGGGGCGTGACCGTCGCGTTCGCCCGGGAGTGTTACGCCGAGGGGTTGATCCCGGAGACGGCCTCCGAACACCTCGAGTTCGGCGACGCCGACGGACTCGTCGAGCTGGCGCGGGAGACCGCCCACAGGGAGGGGATCGGCGACGAGCTCGCGGAGGGCTCGTTCCGCTTCGCCGAAGAGCTCGAGGACGAGGCGAGCAGCTACCTCCACGGCTCGAAGGGCCTCGAGTTCGCCGCCCACTCCCCGCGCGGGCTGAAGGGGATGAGCATCGGCTACGCGACCTCCACGCGCGGGGGTTCACACCACGACACGCGTCCGACCCGCCAGTACGACGGGGAACACGACGAGACCACCGAGGGGACCCCCGAGTTCGCCGCTCGCTCCCAGCACTTCACCGCGCTCGGGGACTCACTGACGCAGTGTCGGTTCGTCAGCGAGGGCGGCTGGGGGACGGCGGTCTCAGAGGAGTACCGCGACGCCCTCGCCGCGGCGACCGGCTGGGAGCTCTCCGTCGCCGAGGTCGAGGAGATCGGCGAGCGGATCTACAACTTAGAACGGCTCATAAACGTCGAACGCGGCGTCGCGAGCCGGGAGGCGGACACACTCTCCGAGCGCGTGATGAGCGAGCCGATCCCCGACGGACCGGCCGAGGGGATGTACTGTCCCCCCGAGGTGCTCGAGGCGATGCTCGAAGAGTACTACGCGTTCCGTGGCTGGGACGACGACGGCGTCCCGACCGCCGAGACGGTTGACCGGCTCGAAATCGCCGAGTTCGCGTAGCCCCGCGAACGGGACGTTACCGACGGCGAACGCGTATTCTGGGGGCGACCGACCGACCTCCTCGGGCGGGGATCCCGGGAGACGGACCCGCCGGGATCCACGCCGTTATGTGGAACGGGTGCCCACGTCCGGGCGAAATGGACGTGGACCTCTCCCGGCTGACTGCCCACCTCGAGACGGAGGGCATCGACGGCTATCTCATCGACGACGACTCCGCGGACCCCGACCAGCGGTACGTCTCGGGGTTCGACGCGCCGGATCCGTACCTGACGCTCGTCGACGACGACGGGGTCCACCTGCTCGTCTCCGGGCTCGAGTACGGCCGCGCGGAGAAGGAAGCGAGCGCGGACACCGTGAGCCGACTCTCGGCGTACGATTACCAGTCGCATCTCGCCGAGTACGGCCCCTACGAGGGTCGGGTCCGGACCGCCGCGGCCTTCCTCGCGGACCGCGGCGTCGAGTCGGTCGCCGTCCCGACCGGCTTCCCGACGGGGACGGCGGACGGACTGCGCGAACACGGCGTCTCGGTCCGCGTCGAACCCGACGGGATCGTCGAGGCCGTCCGGGCGAGAAAGACCGACGAGGAGGTCGAACACGTTCGACGGACCCAGCGGGCCAACGAGGCCGGGATGGCCGTCGCCGAGGGACTGATCGCCGGCGCCGAGATCGAGGACGGACTCCTCTACCACGACGGCGAGGTCCTGACGAGCGAGCGGGTCAAAGAGGCGATGGAGATCGAGCTGCTGGGTCACGGCTGTGGGCTCGAGGACACGATCGTCGCCTGCGGGGCCGACGCCGCGGACCCACACGACCGGGGGAGCGGCCCGCTCGAGGCCGGCGAGGCGATCGTCGTCGACGTCTTCCCGCGCGAGAAAGCCAGCAAGTACTTCGCCGACATGACCCGGACGTTCGTCCGCGGCGAGCCCAGCCCGGAGATGCGCCGGCGGTACGAGGTGACCCGGGAGGCCCACGAGGCGGCGCTCGCGGCCGTCGAACCGGGCGTCACGGGCGCGGCGGTCCACGACGTCGTCTGTGACGTCTACGAGGAGGCCGGCTACGATACCCTCCGGAGCGATCCGAACGCTGAGACCGGCTTCATCCACGGCACCGGTCACGGCGTCGGGCTCGCGATCCACGAGGCCCCGACGGTCTCACCGGGCGGCGGGAAGCTCGAACCCGGACACGTGATCACGATCGAGCCGGGGCTCTACGATCCGGCCGTCGGCGGCGTCAGGATCGAGGACCTCGTGGTCGTCCGGGAGGACGGCTACGAGAACCTCACCGAGTATCCGATCTCGATCGAGCCACGCACGGACCGGTGAGCCGCGGTCGAAACTCCCGCGGGCGCGGGCCGCCGGAGAAACCGACGTTCCCACCGGCCGTGAACCAGCGACGCTCTCACCGGCCGTGAACCAGCGACGCTCTCACCGGCTGTGAACCAGCGACGACGACTTGTTCGTTCGGTCCCTCCTATCGTGGGTGTCCCCGCCACCGCGGACGGATCGGCCCGACGGCGAGCGTGGCTTGCTCGCCTCGCTGCTCCGGACGTTGCTCGCGACCGCGCTCGTCCTCTCGATCGTCCTCGCGGGCGTCCTGCTCGCGACCCCCGCTCTCGACGTCACGTGGACGCCCGATGGGTTCGAGGAGCCACGCCTCCCGGTCGACCTCGGGGGGCCACCGGCCGACGAGAACGCGTCGGTCGACGACGACGGAGCGGCGGTCGATTCGGACGGCTCGACGTACGAGGCCGAGTCGGGGCCGATCCGTTCGGAGACGGTCGAACGGCTGGTCGAGGCGGAAGTCGACGACCGGCGGGCCGAACACGGCCTCGATCCGCTCGAACACGACGGGACGGTCGCCGCCGTTTCGCGAGCCCACAGCGTTGACATGGCCGAACGGGAGTACTTCTCACACACCAACCCCGACGGCGAGGATCCGATGGACCGGTTCGCCGCCGTCGCGAGCTACTGTCGGGCCTACGGCGAGAACATCGCGATGACCTGGATCGACCGCGACGTCCGCGGCGACGACGGCGAGATCAGCAACCACGGCACCGCCGAGGAGCTCGCGGCCGGGCTGGTCGACGGCTGGATGGACTCCCCGCCCCACCGGGAGGCGATCCTCACCGAGCGGTGGGACCGGGGCGGGGTCGGCGTCTACCTGACCGACGACGGACGGGCGTTCGCGACGCACAACTTCTGTGGGCTCTGGTGAATCGGTGGCCAGTTCGGATCGGCATTCAGGAGCTAAAGTGGAAAACGGCGGCCGATTCACAAAGTAATCGAGGTGGATGCCACGGGGCTTGACCTCGAGGCGGTTGACACTCGAACTGTTCGAGGGCAATCATCGTGACGTTGCTCGAGGAAGTTCGTCGTGTACTCACACCCCAGGGTCGAATCTGTGTCATCAGCCCCTCGAAATCGACGAGTGCTATCGTTTCTCCACTTTATCCGCGACTCAACGAGGCTTTTCCGAAACTGGTCGATAGCTCTCCTCTCGGTGTCGCTGCTGTCCTCACCGAAGCCGGTTTCGAGGTCGTCCGGGCCCAAACCGAGAGGGTGCTCGTCGTCCCGGTCGAACTCGTCGTTGCTCGTTGTGGGTCACTCACCGAGGGCCAACCCTTCGACACCTGCTAACGGAGTTTGCAAGTGATCTCGTTCCGTGATGTCCTGCCTGCAAACGGTGGGTGGAAAACCCCAACACGAGCGGACCGGACGTATCCGGTTCGCGCTGAGGATGATCACGACGACCGCGACGTCGTCAGCCACCGAACGACGTACACGAGAGAAGAGACCCAGAACGCAGCGAGGAAGACGTACATGCCATCCCCGGCGGGGTTGATCGAGTCGGTGAACGTCGCCGAGAGTGCGTATCCGACGACGGCAACGACGATCGGAGCGCCGATGTACACGACGACCGACGGGTGCCACGCCGCGTCCGCTGGACGGGTACGTTCTCCGTGGAGGTACATGCCAATGCCTGCGAACGGAGTCAGTACCACGATCAGACCGATCACCGCGAGTCCCGATGCCAAGAACATCGCGCCATCTCGTGGACCGAAAAAGACGGCCCCGATGACGAGGGGTGTGAAAACAGTGTACACGACGATTAGCAGGGGCCAGCCACCGGGAACCGAAACACGGGGGGCGAACCGATCGACGAGTGGAGGTGTCAGCGGGTATCGCCATGCAGTTCCGAACGTCGCTTTGCCCATCGCGATGAACCCGACGATAACCGTCCAAAACGTCACCACCATCCAGACCGACAGCAATGCAGCGATGAGGACACCGGCGACGGTGGTGAGCGGCGAGGGGAAGACGGCAACGTCAGTGACGCCCTGACCTGTGAACTCGGCGTAGGTGAACAGCGACCCGAACGTAACCACGGTCAATGCCAGTACCGTGAGATGCCACTCGAGTGCGTTGCGAGCGTTTCGTTCGGTGAACTCGTTGGTCGAGACGAGATACACCAGCCCGGCTCCGATAGCGCCGGTCGGAATCGCAACGAGATGGACCAAAATACCACCGATCGATCGCTCCTCGAGGAGTCTCGGCCCCTCGGTCGTCGACGGCGAGCCGTGGGGTTGTTGCGAGGACATGGGTATGCTACCAGTACCGTTCGACGAAATCGATTGAGCCAGGATACGTCCAGACCGATCCGAATATCGCCTTTACCGTTGCGACGATGGCGTACACGAACGTGAGCGGTACTGCAATCACCAGGACGATCAGGAGAAAGAATCCGACGAGCGCAAAGACGACATCGAGCGGGGCCGGGAGCAAGGACATCTCAATGGTTTCCCCGCCAGCAGTGACCTCATCGGCGCCGAGAAAGAACGTCACGAGGCCGACGGTCATGAGTGCAAAGAGAGAGAGGTACCAGTCGATGACGTGACGGGCGTTCGACCGCGTGAACTCGTGATCTGAAACGACGTACAGGAGTATGGGACCGAAAAACCCAGTAACCAGTCCGAGCAGGTGGACGAGGATGCCGCCGATGGAGCGTTCGTCGAGCAGTTCGGGTCCGGGTGGCGTCGGTGTAGACGTCATGGGTGTGGTGGGCTGTGGTCTGTAGGGTGTTTCACGTCGACCGGTTACGTTGCTGGGAGGACGTTCAACGGGCCGTATCTATCGCGGATCCATCGAGCCGTCCGCTCTGCAAGCAACAGCGCCAGACTCACGAACAGGAGGTCGAACGCGGTACCCCAGAGGACGATGTCGCTCTGCGTACTGCCGACGTCGGTACCGGTGATCGTGAGCACGCCGCCGAGTGCGAACAGCACCAGAGTCAACTGGAAGCCAGCGAGCACGAGGGTGCGGATCCCCGCCGTGTCCGAGAGCGTGAGGAATCCGCGGGTGGAGAGCCGATCCAGCGGGGTGTCTGCGTTCAGTGCGCGTTTTCCCTCGGGCGAGAGCGGCCACGCTGACTCCGGGTG
>PUPA01000115.1 GCA_003552885.1 Natrialbaceae archaeon | reverse complement strand
CGGCTCGGACCGGTCACCGAGTTCCTGCTACTGAACGCCACGACGTCGGTCAAGCTGGTCAGATGACGGGCTCGCGAACCTATCCCGACGAGCCCGCGGGACCGTTCCCCGCCCCGCCAGCGACGATCGAGGACGTCGAGGGGCGACCGATCGAGCTGACGGTGCTCGAACCGACCGACGAGGAGGGGTTCGACGACCTCGTGGCGATGTACCGCGAGTTCGACCCGAAAGACCGCGCCCAGGGGATCCCCCCGACCGGGGAGGACCGGATCCGCGACTGGCTCGAGCCGCTCGCGGCCGACGGCATCAACGTCCTCGCGTGCTATGAGGGGGCGGTCGTCGGCCACGCCACGCTCGTCCCCGAAGCCGACGACGCGAGCGCGCTCGAGGATCTCGGCGACGTCGAGTGGGAGCTCGCGATCTTCGTCCACCAGCCCCACCAGCGGATGGGGATCGGAACGGCGCTGCTCGAGCACCTGCTCGGGGAGGCCCGCGAGCGGGGGATCGAGCTCATCTGGCTCACCGTCGAACGTTGGAACGCGCCGGCGATCTCCCTCTACGAGCGGGTCGGCTTCGAGCTCTGTGGCGGGGAGAGCTTCGAACAGGAGATGTCGATACGGCTGTAGCTCACGCCCCGTCGGGCGTCACTGTGCGGTCGGACGCACGCCGTCGCTCATCGCCCGTTTCACCTGTAACGCCGCGCTGGCGGCGAGCCCGCGAGCGACCTCCTCTCTGTGGTCGGGGTCGACGAGCTGGCTCCCCTCCAGATCCGGCGAGAGGCCGGCGCTGACCGCGTGACCGACCGGCGGCCGGACGGCGACGGTCGCCTGTGGCCCCGAGACGCCGGTGGAGATCCCGGAGTCGACGGCGTACTCACTCGGCAGGAGCTCCCGCGTCCGGGCGGCGATGCGGGAGACCTCCCGGGCGAGCGCCCGGCGCTGCTCGCCGGTCAGCTCGGGGACGTCGGCCGCCGCCCGTCGACCGGCCCTCGTGACCCCTGGAAGCCCAGCGTACGGCGTGTTTCCGTTCATGAGAATTCGCAACCGTCCGTACAGACGCCGGGGGCAAAAAGCTTCCCCGTGTGCCGGCCGGGGCCACGGCTCCGTGATCCGTTCCGGTACGAAACAGGAAAGCGGACCGCGTGGCGTGAAAACGGCCACACGGCCGCTCGCCGCCCTGAATTGGTCCCCGCTGACGCTTCGGCCCTCCAAGCGAAGCGTCGTATCGAAGATGACGTGCTTCGGACTTAAAACTACCGGGACCGACGGGGGTCGTGACAGGTCAGTGCCCGGGCACACGGGCGCGAACGCGTCCGGCGGGCGTCACATATGTTCTTCCTCGAGAACCCAGCCGAGCGCCCGCTTGTAGTGGGTGAACATCCGCTTGACCCCCTCGTGGCGCATCTCCTCGCTTTCCAGTTGCTCTTCGAGAAACTCGTACTGCTCTCGGATCTCACTTTCCTCTCGCATGCGGAGCCGTAGCCACCGGGCGGGCAAAAACGTACAGCCAACGCCCGGCCGTGCTCACGTCGCCGGACTCCGACGCCGTCGAACGCGCGGTGAACGGCCCTCGGCCCGGGACTGCGGGAGGTCTCGGGCTCCGCTCGAGAACGCCAGGCGTCTCAGATCGCGCCGCTCGCCCTGTGGGACGATCCCACCTGGGTTCGCGGATCGGGCGGAGCCGCCCCCTGCTTGCCGATCAGTCCTCCTCTTCGTCGTTCTCCTCGTCGTCGTCCTCGTCGTCGAACAGCCCGTTCTCGTCGTCCTCTTCTTCTTCGTCCTCGTCGTCCTCGTCCATCTCGACCATCGTGACGAACAGCTCCTCGTCGTCGCCGTCGATCTCGACTTCGTCCTCGGCGGTCTCGAACCCCTCGGCCTCGACGGACACCTCGTAGCTGCCGTCCTCGAGACCATCGAACTCGGCGACGCCGTCCGCGTCGGTCTCCTCGTCCATCTCCTCGTCGTCCTCGTCCATCTCCTCGTCGTCCTCGTCCATCTCCTCGTCGTCCTCGTCCATCTCCTCGTCTTCGTCTTCCTCGTCTTCGTCTTCCTCGTCTTCGTCTTCCTCGTCTTCGTCTTCCTCGTCGTCCTCGTGCATACCGACGGTGACCATCGCCCCTTCGATCGGCTCTAAGTCCTCGTCCTCGACGGTCACGGTGAGGGTG
The DNA here is from genome assembly GCA_003552885.1 of Natrialbaceae archaeon. GTDB lineage: Archaea > Halobacteriota > Halobacteria > Halobacteriales > Natrialbaceae > Tc-Br11-E2g8. Next base: position 8,857 of record PUPA01000115.1, on the reverse strand, counting down.
AACTCCCCTTCCTCCTCGTCGATATCCTCTTCGACGTCCTCTTCTTCCTCGTCGATATCCTCTTCGACGTCCTCTTCTTCCTCGTCGATATCCTCTTCGACGTCATCCTCGTCGTCGTCGACGGGGTCGTCGTCGGCACAGCCCGCGATCGCGAGGGCGCTTGCGGTTCCGGCGGCGGCTACGAACGAACGTCGACTGAGTCTTCTGCGAGACATATCCATCGATAGGGCGCTCCCACACGTTGGGATACGGCTTGCGTCTGCCGGGCGTTGATATCCTCCGGGAAATCCCGTAACGTAGCGTGACTGTCTCCGGACCGGTGTCTTCCGGCGGGGCGACCCCCCGAGGGGTCGTCCCCGGACCGACGGTCGCCCACCTCTGTCGGTGGCTCCCCGTCGACGGGCCTTTTACCCCCGCGCGGGTAGTGAGACGCGATGAAGATCCGCGGCGAGCGCGAGTGTACCGCCTGTGGCACCCGCTGGTCGTACTACGAAACCGGCAGCGTCGGCTGTCCGGCCTGTGGGAGCCTCCGGAGCGTCGGCGTCGACGAGCGGACCGAACACACGGACCTGGAGGTCGAGTTCGACCTCACCCCCGTCCGTGCCGACGTCGACGAGGCGACGACGGCCGAGCTCGCCGAGCGCGCCCGCGATCGCGCCGCGGCGTACGTCCGCCGACGGGGGTTCGTCCGCGGCGGGGAGCTCCGTCCCGTCGACGACGCGTACCTGGCGGCGGCCGAACTTCGCTACGTCGGCGACGCCGTCGCCGGAGGGATGTACCTCGGCGACCGCGAGGAGCTTCACTTTCTCGCCTTGCTCCGTGGGGCCGACGCGGGCGAACGGCCGGCGGCGACGGCGGTGCCGGACTCGCTGAGGGCGTCCCGGGGGCTGGCGTACGCCGACGCGGTCGAGGCGTTCCGCCGGGACGTCCGCCGGTGGGCCGACGGCCGGGAGCTCGCCGGGATCGAACGGGCGGTCCTCGAACGCCTCGGGGACCAAGTCAGGCGCGTTCGGGCGCTGGACGGCGACGTCTCGCCACGGACGGCCGACCGACTCGTAGAGGCCGCCCGCGAGGTCGGGGTCGGTCTACGCGACGGCGACGAGGGAGCGATCGCGCGGGCGAGCGAGCGCCTCGACGGGCTCGGGTGAGTCACACCCGACAGGTCAGCGAGTCGAGGACCCTGTGTCGTGCGCCAGAGAGCCGCTCGAGCAGGGCCGTCCCCTCCGAGAGCACCGGATGGGGGGTCGACAGCGGCCGGTAGAGGTAGCCGTACATCGCCCACTGGTCGGTGAACCGGCCGCCGACCGTCCCGCCTGTCTGGATCTCCCGCTGGCGGTCGTCGATCACCGACTCGACGTCCCCTTCGAGCGCCGACAGGCGGTCGTAGGCGTCCTCCAGCTCGTCGTAAGAGAGGCCCAGAAGGGGCTTCCGGTCGAGCCCGTCGAGCTCGTCGTCGACCGCCGACAGCGCGTCGTCGGTGGCTTCGAGCGCCTCCATCTCGCTCGCCAACACCTCCCGGAGCTCCTCGCGGCGGTCCCGCGCCTCGAAGGCACAGCTCGCGACCAGCCGTTTCAGTCCGGGGGTCAGTTGGCCGCCGTCGGCGACCGCCGTGGCGACCTCGTCGTCGAACTCCGCCGCGAGGTTCTCCGCGAGCGTCTCGCCGTACTCCTCCTCGTAGTGGTCGACGGACATCACCGTCTCGCGGTAGGCCTCCCTGATCGCCCGCAGGTTGCGGTCGTCCGGCCTGGAGGCGCTCGCGGCGGCGACGGTTCCGGCGGCGGCCGGCACGCGGCCGGCGCCTCCGGGACCGTGTCCGGCGGTCGTCTCGAGCTTCGAGACCCGGCGGCCGAACCGATCGAACGCTCGCGCCTCCTCGTCGGTTCGTCGTCGCTCCTCGGCACACAGCGCGCGGGCGCGTGGGATGAAGAGCAAGCCGGCGATGACGACGCCGACGGCACCGAGCCAGACGAACAAGAGCAGCGAGTCGACCGCGCCGGCGGCCGCGCACTCGACTCCCGAACAGGCCCCGCCGGGATCGATCTCGGGGGTCCGCGGTGAGTAGTAGTTGGTCATAGAGCAGTGTGTTAGTTAGACGCATCGTCCGATGGGTCAATAACCGTTACGCCAGGGGGGATCCTTACCGGCAGTTATTGCAGCAGTATTGGTTTCGGTGATTTCCGTGGCTCGGCGCGTCGTCGGCCACTCCACGACCGGACGCCATGGGGGTCGCGTCCTGCACCGCAGTAGATAAATCCCTCCTCACGTTCCGTGCAGACATGGATGCCTACGAGCTGCTCACCCGGAACGCCGAGGAGGCCGTCACCGACGAGGAGGTGCGCGCGCTCGCGGCCGACCCCGACGGCACGCGGGTGTACGTCGGCTACGAGCCCTCCGGCGTGCTCCACGTCGGTCACCTGCTGACCGCGAACAAACTCATCGACTGCCAGGAAGCGGGGATGGACGTCGTCGTCCTGCTGGCGGACGTCCACGCCTACCTCAACGGGAAAGGCAGCTTCGAGGAGATCCGCGAGACCGCAGAGCAGATGCGCGCACAGTTTCTCGCCTACGGGCTCGAAGAAGGGTCCACCGAGTTCGTCTACGGCTCCGACTACCAGCTCGAAGAGGAGTACGTCCTCGACCTCCACGAGCTGGCGCTCTCGACGACGCTCAACCGCGCCCGACGGGCGATGGCCGAACTCGCCGGCGGGGAGACGCCGACGGTGAGCCACGTCGTCTACCCGCTGATGCAGGCGCTCGACATCGAGTACCTCGATCTAGACCTCGCCGTCGGCGGGCTCGACCAGCGGAAAGTCCACATGGTCGCCCGGGAGGGGCTTCCCGGGCTCGGATACGACGCCCGTCCCTGCCTGCACACGCCGATCCTCGCCGACCTCGAGACCGGCGTCGGCAAGATGTCCTCGAGTGCGGGGACGACGATCTCGATGGAGGACTCGACCGAACGGATCGAGCGGAAGGTCAACGCCGCGTTCTGCCCGCCGACGCGCGACCCCGAGCCGGACGCGGCGGGAAACGAGCGGGAGAACCCCGTCCTCGAGCTGTTCGAGTACCACGTCTTCCCCCGCTTCGAGACGGTCGTCGTCGAGCGCCCGGAGAAGTACGGCGGGGACCTCGGCTACGACGACTACGACGCCCTCGAGGCCGACCTCGAGTCCGGCGAGCTCCACCCCGCCGACGCGAAAGCCGCGCTGGCGAGCCACCTCGACGAGCTGATCGCCCCCGGCCGGGAACGCCTGCGGGAGCTCCGGGAGTGATACTCCCGGCTCTAAGTCTTTCGAGATTCTCGCCGCATCGGGGTGGCGAGAATCTTGATACAGTTACAGCCAACAGTATGAGTCGTCCCAGTCGTCAGGAGTCAGCCCTCGTCGTCCCCGTCGTCAGGAGTCAGCCCCCGTCGTCCCCGTCGTCAGGAGTCAGCCCCCGTCGTCCCCGTCGTCAGGAGTCAGCCCCCGTCGTCCCAGTCGTCGAGTGAGAGCTGGGAGTCGGCGTCGTCCTCCCGCCCCCCGGGCAGCTCGATCCCGCGATCGGCGAGCAGGTCGCGGAAGTCGTCCCCCTCGAGGACCGGCACCTCCTCCTCGGCGGCGTCCTCGCGCTTTCTCGTCCCCGGATTCGCCCCGACGATCAGGTAGTCGGTGTTGCCGGAGACGCTCCCGGTGACGGTCCCACCGTGGGCTTCGAGGAGCTCTCGGACCTCCCCGCGGCTCAGCCCCTCGAGCGAGCCCGTGAAGACGAACGTCAGCCCCGCGAGCTCGTCGCCACCCTCCTCGCTCTCGACCGTCCGCGGGCTGACGTGATCGCACAGCTCGTCGACGACCGCGGCGTTTGCCTCGTTCGCGAAGAACTCGTGGATCGTGTTCGCGACCGTCCCGCCGACGTCCTCGACGCGTTCTAGACGCTCTGGCTCCTCGACGGCGGCCGTCCGGAACGCCTCGAAGGAGCCGAACTCGCGGGCGAGCCCACGGGCCGTCGACGGTCCGACGGAGGGGATCCCGAGCGCGGAGAGGAAGTCGACGAGGGAGGGGGCGCGGCTGGCCTCGATCTCGGCGAGGAGGTTCTCCGCGCTCGTCTCGCCCCACCCTTCGAGCTCGGTGAGCGACTCCCGGTCGAGGCCGTAGAGGTCCGCGATCGAGTCGACGAGCCCCGACTCGGTCAGCTGGCCGACGCCCTTCTCGCCCAGCCCCTCGAGGTCGAGGCCGTCGTCGCCGGCGTAGTACTCGATCGACCGGCGCAGCTGTGCGTCACAGGCCAGCCCACCCGTACAGAACGCCATCGGGCCGTCGCGCTCGATCGCGCTGTCACAGACGGGACAGACCTCGGGTAGCTCGTAGTGGCCCTCGCTTCCCTTCTCGAGTACCTCCTCGACGTAGGGGATGACGTCTCCGGCCCGCTGGACGCGGACGGTGTCGCCGACGCCGACGTTCTTCTCGGCGATCTCCTCCGGATTGTGCAGGCTCGCCCGGGAGACGGTGACGCCGCCGACGTCGACCGGATCGAGCAAGGCGACGGGCGTCACCCGGCCCGTCCGGCCGATCTGGACCGCGACGTCGGCGACCGTCGTCACCTCGCTTCTGGCGGGGAACTTGTAGGCGAACGCCCAGCGGTCGTGGCGGGCGGTCCGTCCCAGTGTCTCGCGCGCCCCGAGGTCGTCGACTTTGATCACGACGCCGTCGATCTCGTAGGGGAGCTCCTCGCGGTCTACGAGCAGGCGTTCGCGGTACTCGATCGCCGCCTCGACGTCCGGGGTGACCTCGATCCGGTCGTTCACGCGCAACCCCCACTCCGGGTACCGGTCGAGCTCCTCGCGGTGACGGTCGGCGTCGTCGCTCGACTCGAGGGTGTCGAAAAAGAAGACCTCGAGCGGTCGCTCGGCGACGACCGAGGGGTCGAGCTGGCGGATCGTCCCCGCCGTGGCGTTCCGGGGGTTCGCGAAGGGCTCGTCGCCGCGTTCGATCCGCTCGCGGTTGTACGCCTGGAAGGCGTCCCTGGGCATGTACACCTCCCCGCGGACGGCGAGGACGTCCGGGTGATCGCCGTGGAGCCGGCCGGGGACCGACGCGATCGTCCGGACGTTGCGGGTGACGTCGTCTCCTTCCCTCCCGTCCCCGCGCGTGACCGCCCGGTCGAGACGGCCGTCCTCGTAGACGAACTCCATCGAGACGCCGTCGAACTTCGGCTCGCAGACGTAGGTGACGCTCTCACGGTCCAGCTCCCGCCGGAGCCGTTCGTCGAACTCCCTGACGTCGGCGGCCTCGCCGCTCCCCTCGATCGAGAGCATCGGGGCGACGTGCTCGACCGTCTCGAACCCCTCGACCGGCTCGCCGCCGACCCGTCGTGTGGGGCTGTCGGGACGGGCGAGGTCGAACGCCTCCTCTATCTCGACGAGCCGCGAGAAGAGCGCGTCGTAGGTGCGATCGGCGATGACTGGCTCGTTCTCGACGTAGTACCGACGGTCGTGCTCGCGGATCGCCGCCCGGAGCCGCTCGGCTTGCGCCGTTGCCTCCGACACCGAGAGCGTCCCGACGGGGTCGAACTCGGTCGGCGGCTCGCGGAGATACGGGTTCTCGTCGTCGGCGAGGGACATTGCTCGTGAGGGTGTATCCGGTCGGTTCGGTTAACCGTACTGATCGCGGGGGACGTCGCACCCGGCGGTCGCCGGCGGCTCGCGGACGCCGTCTCCCCACGGCCGACGGCGAGGGGAGGCCACCCGAACCCAGGGCTTTAGCCGTCGCCGATAGTAAGGCCCGTAGATGGTAGACGAGTTCGAACTGGTCGACTCCGAGGAAGTCGAGAGCCCCGGCGACGAGTGGGAGGAGATCGACGTCTCCGACACCGAGGCCGACCGCATCGCCAGGAAACGCGACCGGGAGTTCGAGCAGTTCGAGACGCGGATCAAAGACGCAGACCAGTTCAAGGTCGAACAGTCGGTGTTCGACGACGCGACGCTCGCGGCGCTGTACAAGCTCGTCCAGGACGGTCACGTCGACGCCTTCGGCGGGCCGCTCTCGACGGGAAAGGAGGCGAACGTCTACACCGCGCTCGGGCCGGAGGGGGAGGTGGCCGTCAAGATCTACCGGATCAACGCCTCGAACTTCCGGCAGATGCGCGAGTACCTCGAGGGCGACCCCCGGTTCGAGGGGCTCGGTGGGAAGAAAAAGGACGTCGTCCTCGCGTGGGTGAAAAAGGAGTACGCCACCCTGCGGCGGGCCGCGGCCGCCGGCGTGCGCGTCCCCGAACCGATCGCGGCCGAGCGGAACGTCTTGGTGATGGAGTACATCGGCGACGAGGCGGGACGGGCGAAACGCCTCGGGGAGGTCAACGTGGAGAACCCACGGACGGCCTACGAGGTGCTCACCGAGTACATGCGCAGACTGTACGCCGCCGGGTTGATCCACGGCGATTTCAGCGAGTACAACGTCGTCGTCCACGAGGGCGAGCTCGTGGTGATCGACCTCGGTCAGGCCGTCACCGTCCACCACCCGAACGCCCGGGAGTTCCTCGAGCGGGACTGTCGAAACGTCTCGAACTTCCTCACCCGTCAGGGGTTGACGGTGACCGAGGCGGACGTTCTCGGGGTCGTGACCGACGCCGACTCCGACCAGTCAGATGACTAGTCCGTCCAAAGACACTTATCGCCCGGCGTGCCATCGGCCGCCATGCAGCGTCGCTCGTTTCTCGCAGTGGCCGTCCCGCTGGTGCTCTCCGGCTGTTTCCGCAGGGACGACGGCACCCAACCCGGAACCGGCGGCGGTCCCCGCGGGGACACCCCGGGAGCCGTCGTCGGCGATCCGGACACCACTCGACTCGGAGTCGCGGGGGCGGATGACGGCGGGATCGAGGGGCCACGGACCGACGGCACCGGAGGGGTAGGCACGGGGACCGATCTCGACTCGGACTCCGCGTCCGGGTCGGCCGGCGCCGTGGGGTCCGAGACGGACTGACGGCCGGCCCTCGTCTCACCGACCGTCGCCCCCGGCGCCACGACCGCCGTCGCTGGCGTCGTCCGGTTGCGTCTCCGCGTGCGGCCGTCCGAGCTCGCCGATCGGTCGCCCTACCGTTCCCAGACGAGCGGGACGCCCGTGTCGGTGCTGATCCAGGCGTCCTCGTTTTCGGTGTCGTAGATCTCGACGTCGCCGTCGTCGGTCTCTCTCGTGACGTAGCGTCCGGGCGCGGGCTGCTGGCGTCTCACGCGTGTGACCGCGTGCCAGCATCATTATAAGTTTTCCGCTACCTGGACCGACGCGGGTGGACCGCTCGCCGATGGGGGGCGCCTGGTCCCGGATCGGGCGTCCGGCCGTCCGGATCGGGCGTTCGGCCCCTCGGAGCGACTACTCGGCCTCCCGGGGTGGGGCCGGCGGGTGCAACTCGAAACCGACGTCCTCGGGAGTCATCACCTCCGGGAGCTCCTCCTCACGGTCGCCGGTGACGTCCGCGAGGATCTCGGTGATGTAGGCGTTGAACAGCTCGGGGTGTTCGCTCATCGGGAAGTGACCGATCTCGGCCAGCTCGACGGCGACGGCACCCTCGCCGATCCCCTCGGCGGTCTGGCGGCCGTCCTCGGGGGTCGTGAGGTAGTCGTACTCCCCGTTGGCGATGTAGAGGGGACACGACGCGGCGTCGACCTGGTCGAGTTTGTCCCGGTAGTCGTGGTCGACCGAGTAGTAGTACAGATCACCCTTGAAGACGCCGTTTGCCCCCTGCTCGTAGAGGTACATCGTCTCCCGACGGGCCTGTTCGGGGCTCTGGGGGGCCATCAGCCCCCAGCAGGCGTAGGCGTTCACCTCCGTGGTGTTCACCTGCGGGTGATCGAGCCAGTCGATGTAGAAGCCGGGGCTGTGAGCCCCACACTCGAGGGCGATCAGCGCCCGGAACCGGTCGGGGTACCAGTCGGCGAGCTCGAGACAGATGTTGCCGCCCATACTCGAGCCCATGTAGATCGGCTCTTCGAGCTCGAGGGCGTCGGCGAGGCTCACCAGCGTCTCGGCGAACCGCGTCGCCGTCATGGTGTAATCTTCGGTCCACCACTCCCGGCTCGTCGGCGGGACGGACTTGCCGTGGTAAGGCAGGTCGTGGGCGATGATCCGGAACCGGTCGGTCAGCTCCTCGTCGGTCAGCAGGTGACGCCACTCCTGGCAGTTGTTGCCGGCGGTGTGCTGGCACAGAAGCGGGATGCCCTCCCCGTTCTCCTCGACGTAGATCCGGTGGTCGACGCCCTCGACCTCGACGTGGACGTACTTGCCCTCGATCGGTTCGACGTCGCCGTGTCGGCGTGTGACGCTCATCAGGAGCCCCCGTCGTTGTGGGCGACGCGCATCAGATCGAGCGTGCGCTGGAACGCCCGCAGGTTCTGGAAGATCCGCTCGTTGTCCCCGGTCAGCCTGAGGTGACCGTCCTCGTTTCGCACCGTCGACCGGTAGTTGGAGGCGACGATCTCGTGGTTGAACGGCGGCGGCGTCTCCATCACGAACTCCTCCCAGGCCTCCCGGTCGCCCTCGACGCCGAACGACCACCGGTGGTTCAGCGTCGGGTTCGGTACGATCGACTCGATCCGCCCGCCCTCGACCTCGATCAGGACGCGTTCGTCCCCGATGTCGAGGTAGAAGTTCTCGTCGAACCGGTCGTGACCCCGCACGGCCATCTCGGGGTCGTCGTTCACCGTCTGCTTGTATCGTTCCCACCACTCGTGGGACGCAAATTCTGGTTCGTTCATCTCATCGCCACCACCGACTGCACCGATCGAGGGTAAATAGCTCACACGCGACGAGCCGAACCGTCAGCCCAGCTGGGAGGAGCGCGTCGGCCCGGCCGGGGGGAGCCGTCGACCTTGTCGGGGGAAGGCCGG